>CAYXXW010000087.1:0-9787 GCA_964469115.1 uncultured Melioribacteraceae bacterium | reverse complement strand
TTAGCAAACGAGTTCCACGAAAATACATTGAAAATATTTAACTTAACCAAAAATATTTTCTTATCTTGCACTAATTAATTAAACAAAAGTTTTAAGAAAACGGAGACATAAAAAATATATGGAATTATTTGTAGTTATAATGGCAGGGGGTGTTGGGGCAAGATTTTGGCCGCGCAGTAAACAAGAAAAACCAAAGCAACTAATCAGAATATTTGGCGAAAACACAATGATTCAAGATACTGTTAGTAGACTTGATGGTTTTGTGGAAAAGGAAAATATTTATGTAATTACAAATGAGCTCCAAAAACCAAGAGTTATTGAACAATTAAATGGTGTACCAGAAGAAAATATTATCGCTGAGCCTTTCGGAAAAAATACTGCAGCTTGTATCGGGCTTGCTTCAATTTTAATACACAAAAAATCAAATAACGCTATTACTGTTATTCTACCAGCTGATCATTTAATTTTAGATAGGGAAGGATTCCAAGCAACAATTGAAAGAGCAGTAAAATTTGCTGAATCATCCGATTCTTTAGTTACTATTGGCATAAAACCTACTAGACCTGAAACGGGTTATGGCTATATTCAGTTTATTGATGATCAAGTTGCTGAGGGGATTTATAGAGTTCAGACATTTGCCGAAAAACCAAATATTTCTACCGCAAAACGTTTTATTGAATCTGGTGATTTTCTTTGGAATTCCGGAATGTTTATTTGGAAAACAGAGACAATTCTTAATGAAATTAGTATTCATTTGCCTGAACTTTATGAAGGCTTATTAAATATTGAAGCTGCAATTGGAAGTGAAAACTTTAAAGAAGTTTTAACTAATGTATATGGTCAACTAATAAATGTTTCTATTGATTACGGTATTATGGAAAAATCTTCGAAAGTTTATTTAACTAAGGGTGAGTTTTCTTGGAGCGATGTTGGAAGTTGGGAAGAGGTTTATCAGCTTTCAGATAAAGATGATAACGGAAATGCAATTAAGGGTGATATTTACACCGAAAATACTTATAACAGTTACTTATTCTCTCCTAAAAAATTTACTGCTGTTATCGGGTTAGAAAACGTAATGGTAATTGAAACAGAAAATGCTCTATTAATTTGCAATAGAGAAAATGCTCAAGATGTAAAGCACGTTGTTGATCATTTAAAAATGAATAATAAGGATGAACACCTTTAAGAATGGTTAAAAAGAAGTTAATAACTGAACAAGAAATCCTGAAACTGATTTATAAAGGGAAGAAAAAATTTGAAATTACCGGAAATGAATTGTTTACTCCGGCTGCTAAAGATAAAATTAATGAAGCTGGAATTCGTCTTGTAAAAGCTGAAGTAAATAGTGTTGATGGTAAAATATTCACTCAGGGTCCTTTCTATAAGTTCAAAAATGTTGCAATTGGCGGCGATCATACCGGATTTGCTGCTAAACAAATTGTTATTAAATTCTTAAAAGATGAAGGATACGAAGTAACAGATGTTGGGACCCATAATGAGGATTCTTGTGATTATCCCGATTTTGCAATTAAAGTTGGTGAATTAGTTCAAAGAGGTATTGTAAACTTTGGAATATTACTGGATGCTACGGGAATTCCTTCTGCAATAACAGCAAATAAAATTTCCGGCATTAGAGCAGCAACTTGCTATAATGAATTTAGCGCCAGAAGTGCACGTGAGCATAACAATGCGAATATCATTGTCATGGGAGCTAAAACTCTGGGTGAAGAAACAATTAAATCTATACTTAATGTCTGGCTCAATAGTGAATTTTTGGGAGATAGACACCAACGAAGATTAGATAAAATTACAAAATTAGAAAAATAGATTAACGAATTTTTAAGGTTCAGTCATTGTCCATCCAAGATGTAATCGTATTATCAAACAAAGAAATTTCAGAAGGAACCATTCTACTTGAGGTAGACGCAGGAAACCTATTCAATAATCTGAGACCCGGACAATTTTTCAATATTCAAGTCACTGAGACACTTTACCCCTTATTACGCAGACCTTTCAGCATTTGTGATGTTGAGGGCTCATCATTATATTTTATGTATAAGGTTGTGGGTGAAGGCACTAAAATAATGTCTGAGCTAAAAAGTGGTGAGAAAATAAATCTGCTAGGTCCGTTAGGCAATTCATTTGTAATTGATAATAACATCGATCACCATATTATCATTGGTGGGGGAATTGGTATTGCTCCATTTCCTTTTTTAATTAGGCAGTTTTCTGATAATCAAAAATATTCTGTATTATTTGGTGTTAGGAATAAAAATGAAGCTCATGAATACGGACTAAAAAATATTCATTATTCATCTGATGATGGGACTATCGGTTTCCACGGTAATACTGTTCAACTGTTAGAAAAACACTTGGCTGAAATTAAATCTGATAAAATTAAAATATTTGCTTGCGGTCCAAATCCAATGTTGAAAGCTTTGAAAAAATTAGCATTGGAAAATAATATTGAATGTGAAGTGTCTATGGAATCGGCAATGGCATGTGGTTTTGGTATTTGCCAAGGCTGCCCAATTGAATATAAAGATGAGGAGAGCTACAAATTAATATGTAAAGATGGACCGATTTTTAATGTACAGGATATTACGATATGAGTAGCGTAGATTTATCTGTAAATATCGGCTCATTAAAATTAAAAAATCCGGTTATGCTAGCTTCCGGTACAGTTGGTTATGGCAACGAAATTTCGGATTTTATTGATCTAAGCAAAATAGGCGGAATTGTAACCAAATCAATTTCACTAAAGCCAAGAAAGGGCAATCCTCCTCAAAGAATTGTTGAAACGGCATCAGGAATGCTTAATGCCATCGGTTTAGCAAACGTCGGTCTAGATGTTTTCATTGAAGAAAAAATTCCTTTTCTAAAAAAAATTAACTCAACTTTAATTTGTAATATTGCTGCCAGCTCAATTGAAGAGTATGTTAAATGTGTTGAGATTCTCGATTCGGAAGAAACAATTAAAGCATTTGAGATTAATGTTTCGTGTCCCAATGTTAAAGAAGGAGGATTGATATTTGGCAATGATATTAAATCTGTTGGCTTAATTACAGAAAAAGTAAGAGCAAAAACTTCTAAACCGGTCATCATTAAGTTATCACCTAATAATTCTAATATAGTTGATCACGCTGAAATTGTTAAGAAGGAAGGTGGTGATGCAGTTTCGGCAATAAATACATTGGTCGGTACATCGTTTGATATTTATACAAAAAAACCAAAAATTCATAATATAACCGGCGGACTTTCTGGTCCGGCAATTAAGCCCGTTGCTTTATCCAAAGTTTTAGAAATAAGCAGAAAGGTTGATATCCCAATAATTGGTATTGGCGGAATAGTAAATTGGAAGGATGCTGTTGAATTTATGATTGTCGGTGCATCAGCATTTCAAATTGGCACAATTAATTTTGTAAATCCAAAAGCCGGAATTGAAATTATTGATGGACTTGAAAATTACTGTAAAGAAACCTCCACTCCAAAACTATCTGATTTAATTGCTTCGCGTATAATTTGATGGAAATAGATACAGCTTTAGAAAAAATATACTCACTGAAGCAATTCCATGTAAAACTTGGTTTAGATAATATTAAGCATCTGCTAAATTTTCTTGGCAATCCTGAACAAAAATTGAAAGCCATTCATGTAGCCGGATCAAATGGAAAGGGAAGTACTTGTTCGTTTTTAGCAAGCATTCTTCAAGAAGTCAGCTTTAAAGTTGGACTTTACACTTCACCCCATTTTGTAAAGTTCAATGAGCGAATTAGAATTAACGGTGAGCAAATTAGTGATTCAAGGATTATAAGTTTCTTAGATAGAAATAAAAATTATATTGATGAAAACAAGCCTACTTTTTTTGAGATAACAACCGCACTTGCATTCCAATATTTTGCTGATGAAGAAGTTGATTATGCAATTATTGAGACCGGATTGGGTGGCAGACTAGATGCAACAAATACAATTATTCCTATTGCTTCTGTTATTACTTCTATAAGTTTAGAACATACCCACATATTGGGAAGAACACTTGAAGAAATTGCATATGAAAAAGCTGGAATTATCAAAAGTGAAGTTCCTGTTTTTGTTGGTGATCTTCCAAATAAAGCAATTAATAAAATTGAAGAAATTTGCGAAGAAAGAAATGCAAAACTAATTATGTTAGGTGATTACTTAAGTTTTGATTCTAGTAAAATAAAACTCAGACTTAATGAAGAAAGTCAATTCTTTGAAAGAGTCGGACTAAAAGGTGAACATCAGCTTAAAAATTCTGCACTTGCAATTTTAACATTAAGTAAAACTCTAAAAATTATTGATCATAAAATAATTCAGAATGGACTCGATAATGTGGTTGCTAACACAGGAATTCAAGGCAGATACGAAAGATTTGGTGAGAAGGGCAATGTAATTTTTGATTCTGCCCATAATTTGGAAGGCATAAATATTTTTCTAGATGAGTTTAAGCAAGAATACCATAAATACAAGAAATGTTCCTTAATATTCGGAGCGATGAAGGATAAAAATATTGCTGAAATGATAAAAGCTGTGAAGCCATATTTTTCAAATATTCTTGTTACGTCAACAAATTATGAAAGAGCTGCCTATGCTGAAGAAATTAAATCTATTGCCGATAGTATAAATATTAAAACAAAAATTGATAGATCTCCCGATAAATTAGTTTTGGACCATTTAGATAAAAATTATGATGAGTGTTTAGTTGTTCTTGGAAGTATTTATTTAATTGGACAAATAAAATCAAAATTGAATGTTTGAAAATTAAACTAGAATTAGGATCTTGAAGCAATAATCAAATATTTTAATCAACATATTTATCTTGACTTTTAATGGTAATAAAATTACCTTTTGGATGTACCTCTTGGTCCATTCGTATTTTCAAAAAAAATTAATTAATCATAAAATTTCAAAGTAATAGTCCCCTTTACAAGTCTTGTCAATAAAAAGTCATATTTCATAAAATGGGTAGGTATTTATGCCAATGGATATTTCCGCACTTAAGTCAAAAAAAATCGTTGATCTTCTTCAAATTGCCAAAGAATATAAACTCACCGGCGTTAACGATTTAAGAAAACAAGAATTAATATTTCAGATTTTAGAAGCTCAGACCAAAAAAGATGGGCTAACATTTTCACAGGGAGTTTTAGAAGTCCTTTCTGACGGTTATGGATTTTTGAGATCTGCCGATTATAATTATTTGCCGTCACCTGATGACATTTATGTTTCTCCTTCTCAAATTAAAAGATTTAGTTTAAGAACAGGGGATCATGTAAGCGGTCAAGTTAGACCGCCCAAAGAAGGTGAACGATTTTTTGCTCTTTTAAGAGTAGAAGCTGTTAATGGAAAAGATCCCGAGGAAATAAGGGGAAGGACTTTATTTGACAATCTTACTCCTATTCATCCATCAAAGAGGTTAAAGCTGGAATCAGTTCCAGGTGACTATTCAACAAGAATTATGGATTTATTGGCACCAACCGGAAAAGGGCAGAGAGGTTTAATCGTTTCTCCCCCAAAGACCGGTAAAACTGTTTTACTACAGAAGATTGCTAATTCAATCTCAAGAAACCATCCAGAAGTAAAAATGATAATGCTTTTAATCGATGAGAGACCTGAAGAAGTAACTGATATGCAGAGATCGGTTCAAGCTGAAGTAATAAGTTCGACCTTTGATGAACCACCTGAAAGGCACGTTCAAGTAGCGAACATGGTAATAGAAAAAGCTAAACGAATGGTTGAAGCAGGTGATGACGTTGTTATATTATTAGATAGTATTACTAGATTGGCAAGAGCACATAATACAACTCAGCCGCATAGTGGTAGAATACTTTCTGGTGGTGTAGATTCAAATGCACTTCACAAACCTAAAAGATTTTTTGGTGCAGCAAGAAATATTGAGGATGGTGGAAGTTTGACTATTTTAGCGACCGCTCTAATCGATACAGGAAGTCGAATGGATGATGTGATTTTTGAAGAATTCAAAGGTACTGGAAACTTAGAAATTGTTCTTGATAGAGCTTTGTCAGACCGTAGAATATTCCCGGCATTTGATGTTAATAGATCGGGCACAAGGAAAGAAGAATTACTAATGACTGAAGAAGAATTGAGTAAAGTTTGGATACTTCGAAAACTTTTAAGCAGTTACGATTCAATTCAAGCTATGGACTTTTTATTAGATAAAATGAGGGGCACCAAGAATAATAAAGAGTTTTTAATGGGAATGAATAGTTGATTATTCTTCTTCATCTGCAACAAATTTTATTGAATTTAAATATTCTTAAAATTATGTAAAACCCATAATTGCCTTGCATTATATTTATTTTGTTAATATTCTTGGAGAAAATTTTATTCATTTTTCTCACTTTTAGAAAGAGTACAATTTGTTAAAATATTTATTAGTTCTATTATTGCTTATTCAATTACTTCTATTTGCGCAAGAAAAAGTACAACCCATTTTAATAGAACACAATTCAATAATTTCAGAATCGAACCAAATTGAAATCCTGAGTTATAAAGTTCCATTCAATAATCTTTTGTTTATAAAGAATAATGATACTTATTCAACAGCATTTACTTTAACTCTTGAGATTTTTAAAGGCGACAAATTTGTTTTAAGAGAAATTGTAAAGCCAAGTTTTTCCGTTAGGACTTATGAAGAAACATTATCTAAAGATAAATATTATGAGGATTTTGTTGAGGTTCAACTTGATTCGGGTAAATACATTCTTAAGCCGTTGTTTAGTATAGATGAAACAGAAGTGGAGTATCGTGTTCCTAGCGAAACGTTAGCGGTAGATGATTTAATAAAATTAAAATATATTCCGCCATTAGTGGTTTTAGAAAATTCTAATTCTAATAGTTTTAAACTTGCTAACTTTGGTGGCAGATTACCATTCTCCCCTAAGAAATACGATTTACTGATTGGTATGCTTGATCAAAACATAAGCACTGTTTCAGTTAGCATTTCCCAATTTAATAGTGAAATTTATTCCGATTCAATTTCATCATTTGCCAGCGGTAATTTGTTGGTTAATAAATTTGAAAATGATCTTAGAGTCTCAATTACCGATTCATCTAATATTGATTATTTCTTAGTTAGCGGTTTCAGTCATTCTCTTTATGAAGGAAAAGCAGACTTAATTATTAAAATAGATAGTATTGAGAAAAAATATAGTCTTAACATTTCTTGGAATGATAAACCTTCAGTGTTAAATAATCCCGAATATGCAATAAAACTTCTAAGTTACATCGCTGATGAAAATATAGTTGGTGAATTACTATCGAGCAGTAAAGATCTGTACTATAAGCAATTGACCGAATACTGGATACAAAATTATCCAGCTAACGGAATGAAATTTAATTATGCGATGGCTGAATATTACACAAGAGCTGATCATACTATAAAGAATTTTTCATCATTAAACTCTTTTGATGGTGCCGAGAGAGATAGAGGACGGATTTATATTTTATATGGTAAACCGGATTCTATTGAAAGAAATTATACAGAGATGAATGCAATATTAGAAGTATGGCGATACGATAAGGCAGGCAGAAGTTTTGTGTTTAAAGATGTTAACGGAACCGGCAAATTTGATCTAGTTGAGTAATATGAGTACATTCGCTTTCACTTGTGGTGATGTTAATGGAATTGGACCAGAAATTGTTATTAAAACTCTTAACAAAGGTATTAACTCCAGAAATAAAAAAATCGTTTTCCTTTGTCCTCAAAATGTTTTTGAAAACACAATTAAACAGATTAAGCCCAATTTTAATTACTTAATTGTAAATGAACTTCCAATTAAGCTTGATTCCAAGTTAATTTATGTTTTAGATATCGGGGCAAGTAAACAAAATATTGGTAAGGAGACTAAAGAATCCGGCCGAACTGCTTATAAATCAATAATACAAGCTTGTGAATTAGCCAAAGAAAAAATTGTTGATGCAATTATTACTGCTCCAATTTCAAAGATGGCTTTTAGTAAAGCAAAAGTTGATTTTCCTGGTCATACCGAATTGCTGGCAGACTTTTTTAATGTGAAGAACTTTGTGATGATGTTTGTTTCCGACAAAATGAAAGCTGGATTGGCTACAATACACATACCAATAAAAGATGTTTCCAAATCAATTACGAAAACTAATCTTAAAAATGTAATACATGTAGTAATAGAAAGTTTGAAGATTGATTTTAATTTATCTATTCCCAGAATAGCGGTTCTTGGATTAAATCCGCATTCAGGTGAGCAAGGTAAGATAGGTTTTGAAGAAGAAAAAATTATCAAACCGGTGATAAAAGAATTCCATAAATATGTTTTTGGACCAATGGTACCGGATGCTTATTTTGGTACAAAATCATTTAGACATTTCGATTGTACAATTGGTTTATATCACGATCAGCTTTTAATTCCCTTTAAACTGCTAAACTTTGATAAAGGGGTAAATTATACTGCCGGACTGCCTATTGTTCGAACTTCTCCCGATCATGGAACAGCTTTTGACATTTCCGGAAGAGGAATTGCTAATCCAAGCAGTATGATAGAAGCATTTAATTATGCAGTGAAAATTGTTAAGAATAGAAAGTCTTACCTTGCCAAACATTAAACCCTATACTTATTTCTCTCAGATTTACTCACACTTAATGGAATCAGTTAATTATTCTTTTTGGGCGAATTACATTTGTGAAATTCACTCAACACTTGGCAAACCAACAGATACTGCATTAGAAATTGCAGCAGGTAATTGCAAATTGGCCCAACAAATTAAAAATCAATTTAAGGAATTTTATTTATCTGATATCTCAATTGAGATGTTGAAACAGAATAAATCTAAATATAATTCAGTTTGCTGTAATATGTCGGAACTTCCATTTAAGAAATCATTTGATTTTATTTTTACTTCTTTCGATTCTATCAACTATTTAAATACTAAGAAAAGTTTTGAGGAATTCCTTCTTCGGCTTAGCAATAATTTAACAGAGGACGGTTTATTTTTATTTGATGCCTCGCTCAAGCATAACAGTATAAGACATTTAAGAAAGTTGAACAGAAAAGGGAAGTACAACGGTATTGAATATCAACAAAAGAGTGAATTTGATGAAAAAGATAATATTCACATAAATACAATTATCATTCAAACTGCAGATGGTGAAAACTTTACTGAAATACATAAACAAAAAATTTACGATTTTTATTATTATTTTGAAGCATTGGAATTTAGCGGTTATTATGTTCTTGAGTGCTTTGATGCCTTTGGCTTCAAAGACGGCACACCGGATTCCGATAGAGTTCAATTTGTGGTTAAAAGGAATAAGTAATGTTAATTTTCAATAATGTCGAATTCAAGTATTCTAATCAAGAGGTATTTAACAATTTAAATCTCCAGTTAAATCAAGGTGATTTTGCATTCTTAATTGGCAAGAGCGGTGTGGGTAAATCAACATTACTCCAATTGATCTATATGGATATTGTACCACAAGCTGGTTATGTGCAGGTAGGGGAATTCAGCTCAGACACAATAAAGCCACGTAGATTGCCGGTATTAAGAAAAATGCTAGGAGTTGTTTTTCAAGATTTTAAACTTCTTGAAGATAGAAACGTTTACAATAATTTGGCATTTGTGCTTCATGTAACTGGAACGCCTAGAAAGGTTATTAAAGAAAAAATAGTGAATGCATTAAAAAATGTCGGTCTTGAACACAAATCAAAAAATATGATATCTCAACTTTCAGGCGGAGAAAAACAGAGAGTTGCAATTGCAAGAGCAGTAATAAACA
>CAYXXW010000086.1:0-9820 GCA_964469115.1 uncultured Melioribacteraceae bacterium | reverse complement strand
AGTATTCATACAGTAAGATATCATATTAGGAATATTTATGAAAAAATGCAGGTTCATTCACAATCGGAGGCGGTTTCTATTGCGCTCCGTAAAGGACTCATTTAAAAGTAAAAAGTAAACTACAAAAAACAAATAAAAATCAAATCTCAATCTACAAATTAATGCTATCAAGATAATATTCCTCTCTTTTTCCCAATATCTGATTTCTGAATTTTACAGCTTTTGTTTCTGCTTTTCTCATTACTTCTTTTTCTTCTGCCTCCGGCAGACAAGTTTGACTTTTCTCATAATTCTAAATTCTATCTTCTGAATTCTCCATTCTGCATCCCGCCTCGGCGGGCAAGTCTAAATTCTATTTTCTCCTTCCCTACCTATATAGCTAGTCAAAACAGCTAAAACTGCTACTTAAACCTAAAAACTACATTTAAAGCTAGTTGATATGAGAGACTTCAACATCTATATTATTCTTAAAATTGTTAGATAAATAGTTCAATGGGGTCAAAATGAAACGAATAATTCTATATATACATTTATTACTTTTGCCAATTAGTGCTATAATTGCTCAACCACTAAGCGGACCATACACAATTAATGCTTCGGGTAGTGGTGCCTTTTTAACCATTTCAGATGCAGTTGCTGCTCTTTATGCAAATGGCATCAGCGGAATTGTTACATTTACTCTTGATGGTTCGTTTAATGAACAAATTGATTTAAACGGGGCAATAACCGGAAGTAGTAAATTTAATCCAATAATTTTCCAAAACGGTAAAATTACATATACCGCTAAATCTCCCGGAGATAATTACCTGGTTAGATTAAATAGTGCCAGGTTTATAGAGTTTAGGAATAATCTATTCATTGCTGAAGGTACCACCTACTCTAGAATAATTTATTCTGAAACACCTAATGGAAATATTACTTTTGATAATAACGAATTTTCCGTTTCTTCAACTACTGGTTCTGATGTAGATAAAGCTATTGTTTATTGCAAAGCTGATATCTCCACTGAGAACTTGACCAGTTTTAAATTTACTAACAATGCTTTTTATGGTGGAACTTATGGACTTTATTTAGAATCATTTTCTTTACCAGAATCTGAAGGTTTATTAATTTCTGGAAATACTTTTACAACCGCATTTAGAGGAATTCATATTGATAATTTTGATGCTCCTGAAATATCTTCAAATTCAATAACTAACATCAGTAATGACTATGCCATTTATGTCACTGACTGTTCAAATGATTTTATAATTGAGAAAAATAAAATTTCAACAACAAATAGTATTGGATCGGGAATAAAAATACAAAACTGCTCTATAGGCAGCGATAGAAGTTTAATTGTTAATAATTTTATACAAGCATGCGATAAAGGAATTTCTCTTGCTAATTCAGATAATGTTGATATTTTTTTTAATTCAATTAATATTGAAATTTCATCAAACACTCTAAGGGTAATAAGTGCATCTCTGGATTTAGAACCTAATTGCTCAAGTATTGGATTATTGAATAATATTTTTGTTAACAAAAGAAGTGGATACTCTTTTGATGCTGGAACTTCAAATGGTGCACAAATATTACTTAGTGACTATAATGATTTTTATACAACAGGACCATTTATAATAAGGTGGAACAGCTTTAATTATTCAACACTTCCTTGGCTCTACGATCCCAACTCCTATAAGGTTGATCCGGTTTTTACTTCTATCACCGACCTACATGCAGCTTCATCCTCGATAGATAATAAGGGTGTTTCAATTGCCTCAGTAACCACTGATATTGATGGAGATTTAAGAAGCTCCTTAAACCCATCTATAGGTGCAGATGAATATTTCTTAACTCTTTCGGGGTTTTACACAATTGGACCAAGCTCTACTATTAATGATTATAATTCAATTGAAGATGCTGTAGATGATTTATACTTAAGTGGTATTGATGGACCAGTAATATTTCAATTAAAAGATGGGATATACAACGAACAAATAAATTTGGATGGAGTAATAACTGGTAGTAGCACAACTAATACTGTTACATTCCGATCATTTTCTTATATCGCATCAAATGTTGAAATAACCCACTCCGCTTCTAATTCTACGGATAATTTTGTTTTAAGAATAAAAGAAGCAGAACATGTAAATATTAAATATTTAACTCTAACCGCCGGAGGTACAGATTTTGCGAAGGTAGTATCCTTAGAAAATACAACAGGAAACTTAGAGTTTATTAATAACACATTTAATGGTTATGAGATTCTTAGCGGGCCAATCTCAACTGATCGAAATATTATAGTATTCAATGGTTCTGGAAACCTTAATAACACTATTTTTGAAAACAATAATATAAATAATGGAGAAAACGGTATTTACCTAGTTTTATCTGCTCCAAATACAACAAATCTTCAGTTTATTGGAAATACAATCACATCTAGATATAATGGAATTCTGGTATCTCATGTGGATGCACCCAAGTTAATATCTAATACAATATTTAGTAAATCATCTTCATGTATTTATATAAGTCAGTGCAGTGACGATATAACGATTCAGAAAAATTATCTTTCCGGATTTTCAGGTATTTATTTGAGCGCCTCCAGTGGCACGGTATCTTTACCAGGAAATATTAGCAATAATTTTATTGGGGTTAGATCAAGAGGTATGAGAATTTATGGTTCACAATATTTTGATATAAATTTTAATAGTATTTTTATAAACAATCCCACTCCACTTAATGGAACCATAGCATTAGAACTTAAAGATTCATTCCCATTTACTACGTCAAATTTAAGTATAAAAAATAATATTATTTATAATAATTTAGCAGGCTATGCGTTTAATTGGTTGGATGGTACAAATATAATAAGTGATTATAATAATTTATATTCAAATGGGGTAAATATAGGTTACGCTAATGGTGCCGATAGAGCTGCACTTTCCGATTTTCAAACAGCTAGTGGTACAGATGCAAATTCATATAATGCAGAAGTTACTTTTGTATCTCCAACTGACTTACATATTGTTAGTTATGCTGTTTCTCTGCTAGGGTCAACAATTCCTACAATAACAGAAGATATAGATGGAAATACACGAGGTGCACCGCCATTTATAGGAGCAGATGAACCAATAGAAAGAGAAGTCTCTGTTACATTAATGTTAGAAGGGCCATATAACAGTGGTAATATGAATACTGCCTTAACAAATTCTCTACCTTTAACTCAGCCTTATTCGTCCCCTATCCATACCGGAAGTGAATCAGTAAGCAGCGGATTTTTTAGCACACATACAAATATAGTGGATTGGGTTGCTGTTGAATTAAGAAGTGATATAAATACTAAAGTAACTTCGAGAGCTGGCTTTTTATTAGATACCGGAGAAATTGTTGATCTGGATGGTGTTAGTCCTCTAAAATTTATAGTTGAATCAAATAGCTATTGGTTTGTTGTTCATCATAGGAATCATTTACCAATTATGAGTTCATCTGCAAAATTTGTGAATTAGTAATCATAAATTAACTGCAACTCATTAATTAAAATGAACGAATTTATTAAGAATATTGGAGCTCAAATGAAATTATATAAATATTTTATAATTCACTTTGTATTAATTATTCTATTCACGTCTAGCCTCTATGCTCAATCGACAGATAAGTTAAATACTGTTGAGTACAATATTTTAAAGGAATCCCCTACCAGAAATGGTGCAAAAAATAGCAAACATCACATCAACTTAAAAAGTTATTCTTATTTGGTTCAACAACCAAATATTTTGGCAAAACTTAATTCTCAATCTGTTCTAGACAGTGCAGTCGCAGTTTCAACATCTGAAGAAAAAGAAAAAGTAATACTTTCTCATAATGAAATGGGTATGGTTACCCATGAGTTGGCACAAGAGTCCAATGGTAATTCATGGAGAAATTACTCACAACAAATGTATTCCTATGATGAGAATGGAAATGTGCTCACATATCAGCTTGACTATTGGGAAAACAGCGAATGGGTTCCATCAAGAAGAACTACATCAGAATTTGGTGAAGATGGTAAAATGACTAATAGTATTGTTGAAAGATTTGACGGTGAATGGGAGAATAGCACACGAAATATTTGGGAATATGATGAAAAAGGAAATAATTATATTTGGCTATTAGATAGTTGGGAAGATAATATGTGGAAAAACTCAAGCAAGTATGACAAAACATTTGACTCTAACCGATTAAATATCTTTCGAACATATTCCTATTGGGAAAATAATACATGGGAAGCCCAAAATACGGTGATGTATGAATACGATTCAAATGGAAGAGAAATATTATATCAATACCAGAGTTTAGAAGACAATCCATGGTTTAATGATTACAGGTATAAAACTGGTTATAATTCTAATGGAAAAGAAATTACGCTCCTATATGAAGAGCAAGTTGACAATGCCTGGGAACAAAATAGATTAGAAAGTACAAGCTATGATTCTGAAGATAAGATTTCCTTAGTGATGACTCAAAATTGGGATGGAAGTCAATGGCTCGATGAATCTAGAGAATCATATGCTCATAGTGAAAGTGGAAATATTACTTTTTTTTCTGAAGATTGGGATGGTTCAAAATGGATAGCAAGTGATAGCTTTTTATCTTACGAAGATATAGATGGAAATAGTGCATTTCTTTACGGTTCAATTATTGCCTTATATTTTAGCACAATAACGGATGTTGAATCTGAACAAACTATAATAAATGAATTTGAGCTTTCTCAAAACTATCCTAATCCTTTTAATCCTAGAACAACAATTAAATATTCGGTACCAAATGTAGCCGCTGATTTTAGTCAGCGCATAAGCTTGAAAATCTATGATGTGCTTGGAAAAGATGTAAAAACATTAGTGAACAAACAACAATCAGCTGGGGATTATGAAGTTAGCTTTAATGGAAAAAACATTCCCAGTGGAATATATTATTATACATTACAAACTGGTGAATTTAGTGTTACAAAAAAGATGGTTCTACTAAAATGATTTTTAGTTATTTGATTTATCTTTAGAGACGCATAGCCATGCGTCTCTACTCCAATTAAAAGTATATTCCACGTACAGATTCCCCTAAAAAGCTATGCGTGAGTATTTTATGGAACGTAACGGAAAAAGAAATATCTTTTTGAGATCGCGTTTTATGGGATTAAGTTATTTTTCTTTAGTGAAGTGAAATAAAATTTAGCAATAGATTTTTCAGCCTACCCTCCTTCTTTTTGGCGGGTCTTGACCTTTTGCATACTTTTCTAACAAGAGAAAAGTATTCTATGGGATAAGGACAACATATAATTCTATCAAATACAGTTTTGGAATATAAAAAAGCCGCAGCTTAAAAGCTGCGGCTACTTAATAACACCTTAATGTCATTTCTTGCTGTACTGAATTTTGTATTCCAAATTCTGAGTTTTATTTACTTCAGAACCTTACTTAACAATCCCATTGCTCCATCGCCGGCTTTATCTTTTACAAAATCCATTATGATTGGGGCAAATTTTGAAATCATACCAACATCTAGATCTAATTTTGAAAAACCACCGGCAAGACTTGCTAAATTACCTAATTTATCGCCTCCAAATGAAGATGCTAATCCGCCCAAAGCTCCCATAACTCCTCCACCAGTATCCGGTGCTTTATCCATTAGACCGGTAACATCCGGTATTTTATCAGTAATTTGAGAAAAATCTCCGCCCAGCTTATCTTTTGCTAAATTGAAAATCATTCCGGCTCCACCTGAAGCCTGTTTTTCGTTAATTCCTAGTTGTGACGTTAACATGTTTAATAATTCCATGAATCCTCCATTAAATTAAAGATTGTTTAGTTATTTTAGATTTGTAATCCTTAGATTTGACTACTTAATTGTTAAATGTAATTTATATACATAAAAAAGATTGTAAAGTTCCAGGATTCAATCAGAAAACTTTGTAACGTTTTATTTTAGTTCTCCTTTTAGTATTTTTAGTAAAAATAATTATCTATTCATTGAGGATAAACCATGAATCAATTTGAAAAACTAGGTGCTTTCTATTTAGGCAAAAATTATGATCATATCTCAAAAAAAATTACTGAAGACTACACACTCTATGATTCAAAAGATTTAACCACACATGCAGTCTGTGTCGGTATGACCGGAAGCGGTAAAACCGGTTTGTGCATTGACCTTCTTGAGGAAGCCGCTATTGATCATGTTCCTGCAATAGCAATTGATCCCAAGGGTGATATTACAAATTTGATGCTTACATTCCCCGAATTAAAAGGTGAGAATTTCCTTCCTTGGATAAATAAATCTGATGCAAAAAGAAAAGATATGACCGAAGAAGAGTTTGCAGAATCTCAGGCAGCTCTTTGGAAAAAAGGTCTTAAAGATTGGGGCCAAGATGAAAACAGAATTAAAATGCTTAAGCAAACTGCCGATATTAACATTTATACGCCCGGAAGTAATGCAGGTATTCCAATTTCTATTTTAGATTCATTTTCTGCACCTCCTCAAGAATTTATTGATGACTCTGATATTTTCAGTGATAGAATTTCTTCAACTGCTTCAAGTTTATTGGGTTTACTCGGAATTGATGCTGACCCATTAAAAAGTAAGGAGCATATATTATTATCAAATATTTTGCAAAATTTTTGGTCGAATGGAGAAAACCTAGATCTACCAAAGATAATTGAAAGTGTTCAAAATCCCCCATTTAATAAGATTGGTGTTTTTGAATTAGAATCCTTCTATCCTGAAAAAAAGAGATTTGAACTTGCTATGCAGTTAAATAATATTTTATCTGCACCCGGGTTTCAATCTTGGCTTACTGGAGAACCTCTTGATATTGATAAACTCTTTTATTCAGAAAATGGTAAGCCGAAAATATCTATTTTTTATACTGCACACTTGTCAGATTCAGAAAGAATGTTCTTCACTTCCCTACTCCTTAACCAATTGTTAAGCTGGATGAGAATGCAGTCGGGAACTACCAGTTTAAGAGCACTACTTTATGTTGATGAAATATTTGGTTATTTGCCGCCCGTTTCAAATCCGCCAACAAAAAAACCGTTTTTAACTTTATTAAAACAAGCGAGAGCTTTTGGTTTAGGTTTAGTTTTGGCAACTCAAAATCCCGTTGATTTGGATTACAAAAGTTTATCAAACGCCGGTACATGGTTTATAGGTCGCTTACAAACCGAACGCGATAGAAAAAGAGTTTTAGATGGACTTGAAGGTGCTACTTTAGAAGGCGGTGGTAAATTTAACAGAAGTGAAATTGAAAAACTTCTTTCAAATTTGGATAAAAGAGTTTTTCTGCTTCATAATGTTCATGAAGATCATCCTCAAATATTTTATACTAGATGGGCAATGTCTTATTTGCGTGGACCTTTAACCAGGACACAAATAAAGTCGCTCGTTAGTCCGACAAAAAAACAATTAGAAGAACCAGTCCCTGCAGTTAAAACAACAGAGATAAATATAATAAAACCAAAACTGCCCGATGGTATTAAACCTTTATATCTTTCCCGTAATATTGATAAAAACTTTTTGAATGATTATGCATACAAACCTTACATAACAACTATGGCAGATGTAAGATTTTATGATAGAACAAAAAAAATTGATTATGATAAAACAATTAGTTTTTTAGTCCCAATTACAAATGATGTGATTTCTGTAAATTGGGATGAATCTTCAGAAATAGTCCCCAATGAAAATATCTACAAAAAACAAACTCCACTTAAATTAGAATTTAATACTCTCCCAACTTCAGCAATTAACTCAAAAAATTATTCGGCTTGGGGAAAATTCTTCAAGGATCATTTAGTTAACAATTATTCACTAGATGTTTTTCATAGTCCTGAGCTTAAACAAACTTCTCAGCCGAATGAGAGTGCAAGAGATTTTAAGATCAGACTTTCCCAACTAACAAGAGAAAAAAGAGATGAACAAGTTACAAAACTAAAAGCGAAATATGCTCGAAGGGTTCAGACTATTCAAGGAAGAATACAACGAGCTGAAGAAAGAATTGAAAGAGAAAAATCACAATCCTCGCAACAAAAAATATCAACTGCCATTTCAATCGGATCTACCATTCTGGGTGCTTTGTTCGGAAGAAAAGCAATGAGCACATCTACTGTAAGCAAAGCGGGCACTGCAATGAAATCTGCTGGTAAAATATTCAAAGAGTCAGGTGATGTTGACCGTGCAGCCGAAAATTATCAAAGGTTAAATCAGCAAATGGTTGATTTGCAAGACAAACTACAAGATGATTTGGACAAACTGGAAGACAAATTCGACTTAACAATTGAACAACTTGAAGTCGTAAAAATCAAACCAAGGAAAACAAATATTTCAGTCAAATTATTCAATTTTTGTTGGATTCCACTCTCTAATGAGACAATTGAGGATGTTCAAGAAATAGAATTGGTTTAACTTCTTATTATTAGGCTTATTTAATATTATTTATTAAATTGTGATCTTAATCACAAAAATTTTATTATAAAAAAATAAATCACAGGAGGATTTATGAAAAAAATGATTCTATTACTACTACTGGCTTTTACCGTTTCTATTATCGCAGAAGATGACCCGCCGCCGCCTCAAAAAACGTGGCTACCTATTGGTGTCATTGGATTAAATATTAGTCAACTAGCTTTAGAAAACTGGTCCCAAGGCGGTGAAGAAGCTCTTGCGTTTACAGCTTACACCTCATTTGGCTTGAATTTTTATGATGCCCCTTGGTCTTTTGAAAATAAATTAAAAATGGCTTTTGGCAGAACTAAATTAGGGACGGATGATTTTAGAACAACCGATAATGAATTTTTTCTAGAAAACTTATTAACTTATGACCTTGGTTGGTTTGCAAATCCTTACATCAGCAATACTGTAAGAACTGTTCTTGCTAAAGGATATAAATATGAAGATGATAGCAAAACATATATTGCAAACTTTTTTGATCCTGGTTATCTTAATCAATCAATTGGTCTTGCTTACAAAGCCTCAGAAAGTTTTTCCTCTAGGTTAGGTGTTGGTTTCCAAGAAACAATAGTTAGCACAGATGAATTTGCTGTAAGTTATAATGTTGATGACGCTGAGACAAGTGAATTAGAAAAGTTTAAATTTGAAACTGGTATTGAATCAGTTTCTAATCTTAATCTTAAACTTGATGATGATTTATTGTATACATCAGAGTTAAGACTTTTTAGTACTTTCGACGCATTAGACATTTGGGATGTAAGATGGGATAACATTTTTACAGCTCAAGTAACAAAATTAATAAATGTTAATCTAAACATATTATTAGTTTATGATGTTGACCAAATTGCTAAAACACAATTAAAAGAAGCTTTACAATTAGGTATTACTTACACATTATTCTAAAAACTAATAATAATTTAATTAAGGAGAACCCAAAATGAGTATGATGAAAGAATTTAAAGCCTTTGCAATGAAAGGCAATGTAGTTGATATGGCAGTCGGTATTGTAATTGGAGCCGCATTTGGTAAAATTATTACCTCACTTGTACAAGATGTTATTATGCCGCCTATTGGTGTTTTATTAGGTGGTGTTGATTTTTCTAAATTAGGTTATGAGGTACAAGCAGCTACAGAAGCAGCTGAAGCTGTAATAATTAAATATGGTGCATTTTTGAACACTATTTTAGAATTTATAATTATTGCTTTTGCAATCTTTATGGTAGTTAAAGGTATGAATAATATGAAGAAAAAAGAAGAAGCGAAACCTGCTGCACCTCCTGCTCCTTCAAAAGAAGAAACTCTCTTATCTGAAATTAGAGATTTGTTAAAAAAATAATTTATAGGAAGAAAAATGCGC
>CAYXXW010000085.1:0-9820 GCA_964469115.1 uncultured Melioribacteraceae bacterium | reverse complement strand
TGGTTTAATTTTATTGGTTGTGTTATTGTAGTAGTACTTGCAATGATTTTTGAGAGAATAATATTTTCTTCGAAATAAACATTCTATTAAGATTTCTCAATCGCTTGCGCTCATTTCGAAATTACAATTATAACACAAAAAAAATTATATTGTCTTCTCTAACATTTTTTATTTTGAGTAATCTCTAAATCAACTTTTATTTCACTCATAAATATGTGAGAGCAAGGAATTAAGGAGTAATTATTCCCACTTCTTATTCTTAACATATTTTACAGATTGTGCAACCAGTTCTTTCAGAACTTTAAAATCTATATCTTCTTCTTTCTTTATGTAAAGACAAGATTTGCCGGTTTTGTATTTGCCAAGTTTATTCATTAATTCATCGTATCTGCTAAAGCCCGACATTATATAAAGTGTAACAGCTTGCTTCCGGGGAGAGAAACCTACTTGCATCCAATCACCTTCTTGACCGCTTTTATATTTATAATGATAAGTTCCGAACCCAACAATACTTGTTCCCCACATTTTGGGTTCTTCCTTTGTTATTTTTTTTATCAATTCAAGAACTTTGAATGAGAGTTCTCTCTTCTCTTTATCCTCAACTGAATTAAGAAATTTTTCTACGCTTGCATTATTTAATTTAGTTTTTAACTCTGCCATATTATCCCTTTCTATGAATTTATAGCTGAAATTAAAACATAAATATGAATATGGCAAGTATGATGGGAATTTGAAGAGATGCAAGGTTTTGCATCTCTTCAAATATTTTTATTCAATTTCTGATATGGAAATCGTCGTCTAAATCTTTACCAAAATGTTTTTTATACATTTTGAGATAACGTTTATGTAAATAATCTGGTTGCTTTTTATCATTTACAAGTAGTCTATCCTGATCCAAATCAAGTTCAAAATCAGCATCCTTATTACCTATAATTTCTTCATTAACTAAATCAGATTTCATTTCACTCATGAAGACTTTTAATTTTTTCATTTCAACTTTTAGATTTTTCATGTCGATTTTAAGATCAGAAAGGTCAATATCTAAGTCACTCATATCAATTTTCAAGTCATGTAGGTTATCTTTCAATTCTCTCATACTTTCCTTAAAAGATTCCTTATCAAAATCAATGTCAATATCTTTTACATGTTCTAATTCACGTGCCAACTCCTTCATTTCATGTTTAAATTCAGCAGAATTAAAATGTTCACCTATTTCATTAAGATGTTCAAAATCAATATCCACCTTAATATCTTTAAGGTCTTCTTTTAATTGTTTCATATCTAGTTTGAAGTCTTGCATGTCAATTTCAAACTGTGCCATATCTTCATCAATATCTGCTAAAGTATATAAAATGAAGTTCTCATTCTCAGCAATTTCCAAATCTGACATTTTTTTACCATCTTTATAAAGTTTTACAATTTTTCCATCTTTAATGACACCTTTCCAATGAATATCGTTTCTAGTAAAATCAAATTTTCTTTTTCCATCAATTTCGCTAAGGTTTTCAATTCTAGTAATATCATTAGTTTTTACAATTTCTTTAATCGGCGAGATCTCTTCTGGTTGAGAAGGTATTTCTGGTTCTTTAACTTCTGATGACATTGAAGAAAAGTTTACAGCCGAAGATTTCAGTGTACTTTGACTATTGTAATTATCCATTGATGATGAACATGCAAGCAAGGTTATTGTAATTAGTGCGGTTACTAAAATAGATGAAATAAACAATTTTCTTGGGTAGTTTATTTGATTGATGTTTTTCTTTGTCATTCTTTTTATTCTCCCTAATAATGAATTTTTTGTTCCTAATGCAGATAACGCAATAACTGGTATGTGCCCATCAATTTGATTGAGAGCAACCAATGCTTTTGCCAGAATAGAAGAATCTGCATTTATGCTAAGCGCTAAATCATCGCAAGCATATTCTCTCTCTGTTCTAATTATTTTTGATATTGCCCAAACTGCCGGATTGAAGAAATAAATAATTCCTAAAAACGATTGAATTAGATTTAGTAAATAGTCGGTTCTCTTTATGTGTGCTAATTCATGAGCAAGTATCATTTCTATTTGCTCGGCTGGCACTCCTGTTAAAGTTCCAAGTGGCATCAGAATAACGGGTTTGAAATAGCCAATTACGGTTGGAAACTTTATTATCGTTGATTCAAATATTTTTACTTTTCTGCCGATTCCAAATTTAGTTGCAATAACTTTTACCATTGTTTGCCAATTAATATCAACTGGAATTAGGTTTTGGGTTTTTATTTTCTGCATGTAGAAATATCCACCCAGAGTTCGAATTGTTAGGATCAACATTCCAAACAGCCAAAATGCTACTATGTGGTTTATATTACTGCTTCCATAACCTGAGATAGAATTAATAACTCTATTCCAAGTTGATATGGAAGTATTCGCCTCGATATTTTCATTGAATTGAATTTGTTGTAATAGTGCAAAGTCTGAATCATTTTTTATCAAAGTTGATGCGTTATGCTCAGAAGGAAGTTGTCTATTAAAATACAAATCAGAGAAAGTTCTAATGGAAGCAGCAAATACGAATAACAAGCAAGCGTAAGCTATCATTGATCTTACTTGCGAATATTTTGGATTAATTATTACCATAGCAATAGCAAGTATGATTAGTATAAATAATCCGTGCCAAAGCGAATTTATAATTGTCCAGCCTAATGCATTTGTAATACTATTTAGTTCCATCTTTGCCTTTCTCCAACATTTCAAGATATTTTTTTATTTCATCAATTTCGTTTTGTGTCGTACTTGCACGACCAATCGCCTGCATTACTAACTTACTTGCTGAACTAGAAAAAGTTGTTTTTAGAAATTTTTCTAATAGTATTCCTTGGGTTTCACCTTTATTAATTGCCGCATTATAAATATGGCTTCTACCCAATTTTTCTCTTGTCAGAATATTTTTATCAAACATTATCTGCATAATCTTTAAAGTGGTAGTATATCCAACTTCTTTTTCCTGATTTAGTAAATCATTTATTTCTTTTACAGTTGAAGGACCATTGTTCCATAATAATCCAAGTACTTCAAGTTCTGCCTCTGTTGGTTTGAATTTTTTCATTTTTTCTCCAATTCTACATATATGACGATTTGAAATACGAAAAGTTTCGTAGTTGGAGTTTTTTCCTATTTGAATTCTATGACTTAGTAAACAAATAGTAAGAACTCTAAACAGTTGCTATTTGCAAATAACTGAGTAGGACAATTGTTGAAGAAAAATCATTTCCATAAAATTTAATTATTAAATTGAGATTAAAGAATTGTACAACTTTTAAATTTTATAGGGGAAAATAAAAGAAGTGGCTTATAAATTATTAAAGGGGAAAAAAGGCATTATTTTTGGAGCTTTAAACAATAGTTCGATTGCGTGGAAAGTTGCAGAACGCTCTTATGATGAAGGTGCGGAAATTGTTTTAACAAATGCTCCATTTGCAATTAGAATGGGTGAAATTGATGAACTTGCTGAAAAAATTAATTCACCGGTAATTCCTTGTGATGTTACTAATCTTGAGGATATTGAAAATTTAATAAAAAAATCTATCAATCATTTTGGTGGAAAATTTGATTTCTTACTCCATTCCATTGGCATGTCACCAAACGTTAGAAAAGATATTCCTTATGATAATATTAATTATCCGAATTTCTTGAAAACATTGGATGTATCCGCATTGTCGTTCCATAAAACATTACAAACATGTCGTAATCACGACGCAATTAATGAATGGGGATCGGTACTGGCATTATCATATATAGCTGCACAGCGTACATTAGACAGATACAACGATATGGCTGATGCCAAAGCAATCCTTGAATCTATAGCACGAAGCTTTGGATATATTTACGGGAGAGAAAAATTTATTAGAATTAATACAATCTCGCAATCTCCAACCATAACAACTGCTGGTAGTCGTATTGATGGATTTGACTCGTTATTAGATTTTACCGAACGTATGTCGCCTTTAGGTAATGCGTCGGCTGATGAATGTGCTAATTATTGTATCACATTATTTTCGGATCTTACTAAAAAAGTTACTATGCAAAATTTATATCACGATGGTGGATTTTCAAGCATGGGTATGAGTGAACGTGCCATTAAACAATACGAAAAAAGTTTTAAAGACCCTTTGAATGAGGATGAACAAAAATAGTAATTAACAAATAGATAATTATTGTGATTTATTTATAATTATCAGTTATCAAATTAAAAATTAACTTTCCTCTTTTATTTCGCCATAATTGTGAAATCATTTTCAAAAAACTTATTATCCCTGAATTTCAAATTTAATTGGAAATTCGGGGATAAACTTTTTAAGTGATAAAAATCCTTCGAAGTTTTTAACATATACAAATCTCAAATATTTAAATAAATCTTTAGGGTAAAAATTTTCCTCCATTAATTATAGAATGAACAAATTAGTAATAGAATCGTCCAAAAAAATATATTAGTGGAGAAAAAATGAAAAAAGTAAAAATTAATAAGAAGATATTATTGCGAGAATCTAAAAGTTTACTTTTAACAGCAATAATATTCGTATTTATTTCCTCAGCTTTAATTGAGGGTTCGATTGTTCCAACACCTTCAATGGAAAATACAATTCTTACAGGTGACCGACTTTTCATAAATAAATTTGTGTTTGGAGCGTCAACTCCTACTTACATTCCATTTACCGACGTTGAAATTCCTTATTTTAGATTATCTCCAATAAGAGAACCTGAGAGAAATGAAATTATTGTATTCAGATTTCCGGGTGATCAAAATCAATTAAAAGATGATGCCGTAGAATTTTGGGTTAAACGATGCGTTGCATTACCTGGAGATACACTTGAAATTAAAAATAAAGTAGTATTCGTAAACGGAAAACAATCTCCAATACCGGCAAATGTTAATTATATGAATAGATCAATTGTAGGTAAAGGAAATAAAAATTCCAGAATATTCCCTAGCAATGCAATATGGAATGAAGATAATTATGGACCGCTAATAATTCCTAAAAAAGGTGAGGTTGTTAGTTTAAATCCATCAAATATTGGAAAATGGAAAACATTAATAAATAGAGAATTAGGCGGAGAGTTTGTCGAAGTTCTTAATAATTCAGTTTATATTGAGGGAAAAATTGCCAAAAAATATACTATAACAAAAGACTATTACTTTATGATCGGAGATAATAGAGACAATAGTTTAGACAGCAGATTTTGGGGATTTGTACCGAGAGAAAATATTGTCGGAACGCCTATGATCATTTTTTGGTCATGGGATTCTAATATACCTTTTTCGAGGCCTTTGGATCTTTTAAGTTCAGTAAGATTTAATAGAATTGCAAAACTAATAAAATAATTATCATATTTTGAAGGAGGTAACATGAAGAAAATTATCATTTTTCTTTTCACTCTTCTCACCTTTACTCTATCTGCCCAAACAAATGTTATTACGAACACGGATCAAGAAATAAATCATCATTTATTCAATGGTGATTGGGAAAAATCGGATTCCTTAATTGATTTAGAACTTGCCATACAAACGAGTTCGTTAAAGTTTAATTTCTTTAAGGCTTACAATTATTTCTATACAAGATATGTTGGAAATAACAATCCGTACACAAGAGATGAAACAATTCGTCAGGTGAAAAAATATTCTTGGCAAGCAGTCTTAAATGGGGAGGAATTAATAGAAAGTTTGGAAAATAATTTTTATTTGGGCTCTGCTTATGCACTTCTATCTAGAGTTAATATTATGAACCAAGAATTTTGGGAAGGGTATTGGAATGCATCAAATGCAGAAAATTATTTTGAAGATGTTCTTGATGAAGACCCAGATTTTGCGGATGCATACTTTAATTTGGGAGTTAATGAGTATTTTCCGGCAGTAACTATAACTGGATTCCAAAGTGTGTTGGCTTGGTTAGGGGGAATGTCAGGCGATAGGGAAGATGGAATTAGCAAAATGGAAATAACCTCTGAAAAAGGAAAACTTTTTAAAGATGAAGCTAATTATGCATTAGGAGTAATTTATGGTTTTAGAGAAAATAACTTGGAGACTGCATATGGGTATTGGAATAAATTATCACAAAAATATCCGGGTAATAATAATTTTGCTGCGCAGAAAAGTAGAGCCTATTTCGGAAAATTAGTTGAAGATAGAGGAGTGAAATTTTTAGAAGATGAATTTGATAATCTAGAAACTGTTTATGGTGTTACAAATCCAAATGTGTTAAATACATTAGGTTACACCTTTTTGAATCAACATAAATTAGACGATGCTCTGGTGGTGTTCAAGGTGAACTTAAAAAAATATCCGGAACTCGCTAATTGCTATGATAGTTTAGCTGAGTGCTACTTGACTAGAGGTGAAAATGAGAATGCTATTAAATATTATAAATTAGCTTTTGAGAAGTTAGAAACAGATACCACCATTACTGATGAATTCAGGCAATTTTTAGAAGAAGGTATTCGAAACAACTTGGAGGAACTCGATAGCAGAATTTAAATTTAATGCACTTGTAGAGACGTAATTTTTACGTCTCTACAAGATAAAATATCATTTCTATTTCATCAAAATCATTCGTTTCGTATCTACGAAGTTATTAGTAACCATTCTGTAAATGTAAACACCCGAGTTTACTTCAAAGCCGAAATCATCTCTTCCATTCCATAATGTTGTATAGCTACCAGATGAATAATTTTCATTAACTAAAGTCCTTACTTTTTCACCTAGAGTATTATAAACTTCCATGAGGACATTAGAATTTTCCGGAATGCTGAAGGTTATATTTGTTGTAGGATTAAAAGGATTGGGATAGTTATTACCTAGCTGATAATTGTTCGGAATCTCAGCCAATTCATCTACAGAAGTTACAGGTGGAAAATCATTTGGATCTCCCGGGTGAGTAACAGCCGCAAGATCGCCAGGAGCAGCACTTCCCGGGGTCCATTCACCATTTGGATCTTGTAGTTCAACACCGTTTGAAAAACCATCGCCATCAGAATCAAGATTGGCAAGTTGTGGACCCCAAAAATTTATATTATTACTGCCTGTTATCGATTCAACTGCTTGACCAAAAGGGTTTCTTGGAGTTCCTCCTCCATTTGTATGGCACGTGTTACAACTAAATTTCGAACCATTTGGCACTTGCCCAACTCTAAAACTCCTTCCTACTAAAAATGTAAGCGAAGTTGAGAGTAAAACAACAATTGTAAACAAAGATTTATTTTTCATCATGTATATCCTTCCTTTGATTGAATAGTTTTTCAAAATATGAAGAATGTAATTTAATTACAATATAATTAGTGGAGATGCTATCTTATTTCCCAGCCGGTGTATCTTAAAATTTGCCGAAGAAATAGGAAAATATTGAGATTACTATAGAAGCTTAAGCTCTTTTTAATTTATTTCATTAAAATCATTCTTTTTGTTTTTGTGAAATCTCCAATGGTCAAACTATAATAGTAAATTCCACTTGGCAAATTTCTAGCCTCAAAAACCACTTTATGATCACCTGATTCCTGCTTTTGATTTAATAATGTCTCAATTTCCGAACCTAAAATATTATAAACCTTCAAAGTTACATTCGGACTAAAATCAAGATCAGTACTTGAAATTGTATATTCTATTATTGTTGTAGGATTGAAGGGATTTGGATAATTATTCATCAGTTTTATTTCAAATGGGACAGAATAATTATCACTAATATTTGAAATTCCTTGCCAACCTGCAATTGTTGCCCAAAGCCACCATGCAGCATATGCTTTTTGATTTGCATTTAATGGTTGTGAATGTGCCGATGAGCACTGATACCAGTCAATTCCTTCTGTATGTGAGTTCTGCCATTCAATTGCCCAATTCCCATCAAGTGATCCATTCCCATCTGAATCATAATTACATGCATCGTTTAGATTTTTATCACCATAATAATTCCCATCCGGATCATAACATTCTATATCAGCAAAATCAAAAAGGTATTTATTATTTGCTTTGCAATAATTTCTAATTTGTTCGTTTCTTAAATGGAGATTTCCGGTTAATCCGGTGCCATCTAGGTGACCGGTCATATATACGAAATTAACATCTGAAAAGTCTATCTCAAGCTGACTCATCAAATTTAAGTAAGTATTTATATCATCTTCCGTTGCGCTGCTTGCTTGTCCACACCAAGACCACATTACAACATTCACATCGCTACTATTTTGAGTGTTTAAATATTCTCTTGTCCTTTCTGCCCAAGTGGTTCGGTCGGGATTTCCAAGATCACCGCTCATAAAATAATCATCTATATCAAGCGAACCTTCATCAGGTCCATCATGCCAATTAAATAAACCGGTGCCGCCCATAAAAACATCCAGATTATTCATTCCGGTGATAATCTGACTCCCATGAGATGTATGACCATATGCAATATGCATTTCGGTCTTTGCTTTTAGTATTGCAGTTTCCGGTATTTGTGAAATATCTGTACAATTATGATCAATAATTTTAGTTTGAGCAAATAGAAACGAAGTGAAGAATGAAATCAAACAGAAAGTTAAAATTAGCTTCAATCTTTGCATAATTACCTCAATATAATGAGACAAGCTATATTATTAAAATATTTAAACTTATTCTAATTACACAATAACTAAGCCAAACTAACAGTGAACGAATTTTACAAGGATATTCAAAAAAGAACGTAAATGGTAGGATTTACATGTAAAAACTATCTAATTGATAAAATAGAAAAACAGATTGAATCAATCTTCAAACATAATAATTTTTATTTCCGCATACTTTTTTTAGCCACTATGATGAATGCTACTTAGTATTGAAATTAATTCTTGAAGGATAATTTTTTGAAAAGTAAACCTTATTTAAGGCTTTCACAAAATCCTTTTTATCCGCGGTAAAAATATTTGTGAAAGTTTGAGGATTTCTATCAAATAACGGAAACCAGCTGCTCTGAATTTGTACCATTATTTTATGGCCTTTCTTAAAAGTATGGCAGACATCGTTTAGTCGTAAACTTATGCTAGTTACTTCATCAGGAACAAAAGGTTCAGGATTTGCAAAGCTATTTCTATATTTTCCTCTAAGTATTTCTCCTCTTACCAGCATTTGGTATCGACCCATTTCAACTCCTTTCGGATTTGGATTTGGCTCATCATCTGGGAAGACATCAATAACTTTAACAATCCAATCAGAATCTGTTCCTGAAGTCGAAACAAATAATTCAGAATTTATTTCACCAATAATCGTTAAATCATCCTTAAGTTCATCAGATTCAAAGACTAAAACATCCGGTCGTGTGGAAGCAAATCTTTGATCTTCAACCATATATTCTGTAAAGTAAAACTTCTTTGAATCAAGATTTTCAGAGGTATAAGGCACTGGTTTGTTCGGATCACTAATGAATTCAGAATAGTGTAAACTACTAGATTCATTTTGCTCAAAAGAAAGCTTATGATTTTCGGTTAGATATAAACTTTCATTTTTAGTGTTAGTAGGAGGGTAATTATCAAATTTGTGCCAAATATTATTTCCGGTGTTAAAAATATATGCTTCGGTTGAATCTTTTTCACCTTTCTCTTTGAGGTAATAATTAAAAAAGGGAAGTTCAATTTGCTCAATATAATAATCGCTGGTATTTGACTCAAAATCCATAATACCAAAATTATTCCCCTTTGTTCTAGTCCATCCTCCATGAGGCCAAGGTCCCATTACAAGAATATTTTGATTATCTGAATTTTTATTTTCAATCGATTCATAAGTCTTGAGTGCGCCGTATAAATCTTCACCATCAAACCAACCTCCAACAGTCATAACAGCAG
>CAYXXW010000084.1:0-9824 GCA_964469115.1 uncultured Melioribacteraceae bacterium | reverse complement strand
CCAAAACTTGTAAATTCGTATTTCCCACTTTCATTTAATTGAAGAAAAATTCCCAAATTCATCGGCTCTGCAAAATCAAATCGATTGTTAAATTGGTTCGGATTTAGGTAAGGAATAATTGTAAAACTGAAATTGTCTTTCAATTCAGTATTTGGATTTACAATTGTTGAATCATTATATATTTGCCTATAGTACTCTGTATATATATCAATTTTGTTAATTTGTATAAACCCTTGATTTAGAATAAGATACGACCCTTCATTTATAGTGATAATTCCAGTAACTCTCTCTTCTAGTCCAAAGTAATCATTTTGAGCTATTAACAAAATGGGGTAAAATATGAGAAGAAATATTAACTTTTTCAATTCGACCAATCAAAGTAGATTTAGTAATACTTAATTATCGAGATTTGATCATGTATTTATAGTTTCATTTTCAATGCTTGATTCAAGGTCTGAAAATTATAATTCTTAATCCCTCAAATAATCTTCAATGATTCTTCCAAATCATTCAATATGTCATTCACATTTTCAAGTCCGATTGCTAGTCTAACACCGCCGGCATCTATTGCCCTTTCTTCCAATTTATCAGCTGGTACAACTGAGTGTGTCATTGAAGCAGGGTGTTCTATCAATGTTTTTGTATGACCCAAACTTACAGCTAAGGTCATGGTGTAGGCATTTTCTGCGACATAGTTCATTAATTTACGTCCATTTTCTTTTGTTTCTTCTGGTGAGTTTCCTTTTAGCACAAAGTAAATTAGACTACCGGGCGCAAACTCTCCATTAAAATCAATCATTTGTTCCCTTGCTTTCTCATATTGTGGATGAGATTTTAATCCAGGATATTTTACAAATTCAACTTTGGGGTGACTTTCTAAAAATTCAGCTATTTTAATAGAAGATTTTACTTGATGATTTTGTCTGACCGAAAGTGATGGTAAACCGTAAGTCAAAATTGACCAGGCACTTTTTGGATTTAGAACACATCCAAAATCTTTTCTATATAAAAGTAGTGCATCGCGGTATTTATTTTCACCGATTACAGCACCACCCATATCTGTCCCAAATCCTCCCATACCTTTGGTAAGTGAGTGCACTGTAAAATCGGCACCTAGTTCAATCGGTCTTTGACAGTATGATGTCGCGAAAGTATTATCAACAACAATTTTTATATTATTTTCAACTGATCTATCCTTATTAATTTCATCTACAAGCTTACGAAGCGAAATAATATCAATAATATCCATATTGGGGTTAGCAGGAGTTTCAAAGTAAATTACTTTTGTGCGATCTGTTAGAACATTTTTAATATTATCCAAATTTGTTAAATCGACAGTATTTACCCCAATATTTAATCTTGGGTACCAATTTGTAAAAAGTGAAATCGTGCATCCATAAAGAGTTGTGTGAGTTATAATTTCATCACCGGATTTGGTTAAAACGCCAAGAATGCCGGAAATTGCTCCCATACCGCTTGTGAATGTTACAGCCATTTCTCCTTTTTCAATATAAGCTAAATTTTCCTCTAACATATCTTTGTTTGGTTCACCCAATCTATCATAAATAAGAATGGGTGCTTTCTCACCGTGAGCTTCAGTTTGTGCAAATTGCATAAAACCTTCGGCTCCCCTTTCCACAGAATCCAACTTAAAAGTTGTAGAGGAAGATATCGGCGCTGTAACGTGATGATTATAATCCCACTTATTTGAAAAATTTCTACCGTTAATTAGTAGTGTATCCATTGAGTATTTAGAGTAATCAAATTCTTTTTCTTTAGTTTTGTTCTTCTCTGACATTTTATTCACCTTTAAAATTATTATTCCTAAACTGGAATTTTGGTTTGATACTTAATTGTTGACATCACAAAAGATGTTTTAATTTTTCCAATATTTTCAATCGCAGTAAGCTTTTCAAGTAAAAAGTTCTCGTAAGTTCTAATATTGTCAACTATCACTTTTAAAATAAAATCAAAATCTCCCGCTATATGATAACATTCTAAAACTTCTGGTAATGATTCAATCGATTTCCAAAATTTTTGAACATTTTTCGCTGAGTGTCCGAGTAAAGAAAGTGAAACGAACGCAATAGTTTCCTTCCCTACTTTTTCCGGATTAATGATTGCAACTCTTTTTGCTATTATGCCTTTTGCATCTAGTTTTTTAATCCTATCAAATACTGTAGTTGTAGGCAACTTTAATTGTTCAGCCAATTCTGCATTAGTGATTGAACTATCTTCTTGAAGTTTATTAATTATCTGTTGGTTTATTTTATCTAAGATTTTCATAATTATTGCATTTTATTCGGTATAATATAATTTTTTACGATTAAATATATAATTTTTAGCTAGTATCTACAAGTTTTATTCGGACTTTTAATTTAGTTACTACGCTATTTTGCGATTAGATAAAAATAAATGCTTTGTGGGTGAGTTTAATTTTAGGTCTTATTTTACTGGGTATACAACAAAATCAAAAATAGCGCTCATAAGATTGGGATCATTATTCTTGTAATTTTATTTGAGATAAAAGTAGATTAACTAAATTGTTTTATAGAGAATATCCACGAAGAAAATCTTCAGCACTCATTCGCTTTCTTCCTTCCGGCTGAATTTCTAAAATCTTTAAAGCCGATGTGGAAGAACCGATAAAAATTTCATTTTTAGATTGGTGGATTTTCCCGGAATTTAGATCGGACTTACTTGAAATTTCTGAGGCAAAAACCTTGAAAGTTTTTTCATTGTTGATAAAAAATGCACCAGGATATGGTGAAAGTCCTCTAATTAAATTATGAGTTTCTTCTGCTGACTTTTCCCAGTTAATTTTACATATCTCTTTGGTAATTTTTGGTGCCGGAGTAGCAACACTATCATCTTGCGAAGTAAGTTCAACTTTATTCTGATCTATTAAATTTACAGTTTTTAAAACCAGTTCTGCTCCGACTATACTCATTTTATCATGGAGTGTTCCAAGATTATCAGCTTCTTCAATATTAAGTTTTTCTTTTAGAATAATATTTCCCGTATCAACTTTTTTCTCCAAGAAGAATGTTGTCAACCCAGTTTCCTTCTCCCCATTAATAATTGCCCACTGAATTGGTGCGGCGCCTCTAAATTTTGGTAACAAGGAACCATGCAGATTGAACGATCCTTTTTTTGGAATTGTAAATATATTTTCGGGAAGAATTCTAAACGCAACAACTACAAACAGATCAGCTTGCAATAATTTTAACTCATTCACCAATTCAGCATCCTTAAGCTTTTCTGGAGTTAAAACCTTAATTTCATTATCTATTCCATACTGTTTAATTGGTGTCGGTGATAAGGTTCTACCTCTACCTCGTGGTTTATCTGGAGCTGTAACTATTGCTACAACTTCATGCTCACTTTCATATAAAATTTTAAGTGAAGGAATTGCAAAATCGGGCGTACCAAAAAAAACAATCTTCATTATGCTAAACTATCAATCTTATCAGTGATTGGGTATTCGCAGAAAATTTCTCTATTCTTAATTTTCATCAGAAACTCTTGCATTTTAATTCTTTGCTTTTCAGTAACCCTATCCGGTATCATTTTACCAATTAAATGATCATACTCATGAAGAATAACTCTGGCAAATAAATCGTTAGCTTCAATTTCTTCTTCCTGCTCAGCAGCACTTAAATATCTAACAACAATATTTTCTGCTCTTTCAACATCTGCTCTCAGATCAGGCAAACTTAAACAGCCTTCTTCCATTATTATTCTTTCGTCGGATTCCTTAACAATTTTAGGATTGATCATAACAATTGGCTTAATGTGTTCATAGCCTTCAACGAAAGAAATATCTACTACAAAGATTCTTTTATTTAAATCGACTTGATTCCCGGCTAAGCCAATACCATTTGCATTTCTCATTGTACTGAACATATCTCGAATAATTTCAATTACTTCATCATCAATTCTTTTTACTGGCTTAACAACTTTCCTTAGAATTAAATCACCATATTGTGTTATTGGTATAAGCGACATATTTATTTATTAATTTTATTTTTTATTGAAGTACAAAAATATAAAATCTAGTTATCAATGTTAAGTAACTGTAAAATTATTATTCACCAGATCAATAATTAGTTAGGCTGGTTTTAGATAATAAAATATTTTGCTAATTAAATTTAGATAATAATTAAATTATAAAAAAGATTAGATTGTCTACTGATTTTATTCATTGTTTATTGCTTTATTTTTTTATACTATCTTCTGCAAAATTAAACGCTCATGAATAATTATAATCCAAAAATACTTTTTGTTTTTATTTCTCTCTGGTTAGTTGTTACAAATAATTCATGCATAGAGAACAATTCAATAACAGAATCCACTCAAGAAACAAATGATTTTTTGTATGTAGCGTCATTTTTAGAAACTCAGAGAAACTACATCACTAGTCCAATTTTCCCGGCTGAGGTTACATCAGAAGAAGTATTTAGTAATTTAGATAATTATTTAATTATTGATATAAGAGAAAAAGCTAATTTCGAAGAAGGGCATATTCCAAATTCGGTTAATATGCCATCGGCTAATCTCATAGATTATCTTGCTGATAATGACATTTCAATTTACCCGAAAATAGTTATAGTAAGTCTTACTGGACAAAAATCATCTTATGCTTCAACATTGCTACGTTTGTTGGGCAAAAATAATATTTATTCACTCAGCTATGGTTTAGGTTATTGGAATAGTAAATATTCTGAAGAATGGGTAAAATCAAAGACTACTTCTCCTAACGCGATTTTCTATAGAAGCAATTTTCCACCGAATAAAATCAATTCTTTAACTGATTTTCCAAACTCACAATTTGATGATAAAGATTTAGAAATTGATGAAAAAATATATACCAGAGCTAAATTATTGTTAAGTGAATCTGCAGAAAATTTTAAAATTACGCTTGAAGAATTTGAGAGCAGATTTGATATGAAATACAGAAATTACGGTAACTGTAATATATTATTTTTTGGTGATGCTGATATATTTAATTATGTATATAAATTTTCAATGACTATTAGAAGATACGGTATTTATGATGATACTTTCGTACTTTCTAACAGTTTTACCTTAAGACCCGAAGGAGCGATACAATTTGATAATGAGAATATTAGCTTAGATAAATATTTACTGTCATTACCTACAACAAAAATAATTTATGTATATAGCGTTAATGGTCAAGAGAGTGCCGCAATTACTGCATTTCTCAATATTTTGGGTTACAATGCTAAGTCTATTCGTTTTGGCGCTCACAGTATGTTTTCAAGTTTCTTTTATGATAGATCGATTGTGGGCTACAAATGGATTAGTGAAAATTCAATGAAGGAAAAAATTGATACTATTTATTCGGCAGCACCAATTGTGGCCCATAGCTTTAATCAAGATTTAGTAAATGACTATCCATTGGATAGCGGAAATTGAACAATTGTTAATTTATTGTATAGAAAATTTTACAACTGAAATTGTAACTTGTATTAAATAAATAATTTTAATAAATATTCACAAAAGTTTTAAACTCATTAGCATGATAAAATTTGTTAAAATACTATTTTTCATTCTTACCTTGAATCTACTCTCAGCATCATTATTCTTATCACAAACAAATCAAGTTACCGTTTCGGGATTTATAAGAGATGCTTCCAGTGGTGAGATGCTGTTGGGTGTAAACATACTTCTATATATAGATTCACTCAGCTTAAATAAACCTCCAATGAGAGGAACAAGTTCAAACAATCATGGTTTCTTTGCAATACCAAAACTTGGAAAGGGTAAATATTTTCTTGTTGTTAGTAGTCTTGGGTATAAAACAAAAATTGAACAATTAGAAATCACAATAAATATCGGAAAGCTAGCAGTTAATGTTGATCTAACTCAGCAAGATCTAAAGTTGGACGAAATTATTGTTAAAGGCATTAAAGAAAATAAAACAAATATTAGTACATTTGATATTTCTCCTGATGTGTTGCAGCAATTGCCAACATTCAGCGGAGAAGTTGATGTATTTAAATCATTGCAGACTGTGGCTGGAGTAAAAACCGCAAGTGAAATATCTTCCGGACTTTATGTGCGAGGAGGTTCGCCTGACCAAACTTTAACCTTGGTAGATGGAATAATTGTTTATAATCCAACGCACCTGGGAAATTTTGCAAGTACTTTTAATTCAAATGCAATACAAAATGTAAGTTTAATTAAAGGGGCATTTCCTGCTGAATATGGAGGAAGACTTTCAAGCGTATTAGACATAAAACTCAGAGCTGGCACGAAAGAAAAAGATAAGCGCAAAATTGGTTTAGGATTAGTTAATTCTTATTTGATGTTTGAAGGGCCGTTGAGAGAGAACTCTACCTATATGTTATTCGGCAGAATGATGTATTATGATCTGATACAGAAAAGTGTGAACAAAGGCTCAAGCATTCCGAGATATAATTTTAAAGACTTGAACACTAAACTTACATATACTCTATCAGAATCAAACGTATTGTCAGTTAGCGGAATGCTGACATATGATGATTTATATAGTCCTCCTAAAAATGAAGATATAAAATATGATATTAGCTGGGAAAATAAAACAATAAGTATAAACTGGCTTAAGGTAGGTTCAAATTCTCTCTTTCTAAATAATTCGGTAAGCTATGTTAATTATAAGTTCAGATCTCTACTCAAGGATAAAAATGAGAGTGGAACTTCGTCTGATTATTTTGCATCATCAAATTTAGATGATTTTTTAATTAAGACTAATGCCGATATTTACTGGAATGAAGATAATATACTTAAGGTAGGAGGAGAGCTTGCAATACATTTCTATGATTTAATCTATTCTGATATTTATGATCCCTTAGTAGAAAAAGACCCGGAGTTTAATAATGAAATATTTGCAACTGAGGCTTCGATGTACATACAGAATGATTGGAATGTATTTAAGGATATGAAAGCAAATATTGGCGGCAGAGTTTACTTTTTTAATAATTCTAAATATTTGGATTTTGAACCAAGGATATCTCTCTCATATAAAATTAATAATTTCCTTACGGTAAAATCAGCATATGCTATTGCTCATCAGTTTCTACATTTAATTGTCAGAAATGATATTTCACTGCCTACAGATTTATGGTATCCATCAACAAAGAATATTGAACCTAGTAACTCTGCACAATATGTTTTTGGACTTGAATCTGAGATAAATGATGGGGAGTATCTTGTTTCAGCAGAAGCATACTATAGAAATATGAAAAATCTATACGAATTCCAAGATGGTGCAAGTATAGGCTCACAAAATTCTTTAGAAGACCTTTTTACAAAGGGAAAAGGTGAAGCTTATGGAATTGAATTATTTGCAAATAAAAGAGTTGGTGACGTTACCGGATGGATTGGTTATACACTTTCTTGGACAAAAAGAAAATTTGATAATTTAAACATTGGGCAAATTTTTAATCCAAGGTATGATCGAAGGCATGATGTCTCGCTTGTGCTTGCTTATAATATAATGAAAGATTTAAATGTGAGCGCCACGTGGGTATATTCAACCGGACAAGGATACACAATTCCAACAAGTCAGTATAAATTTCGTACACCGGCACTTGGAACAGAAAACTTGATTCAGTATGACTACACAAATAGAAATGATTTCAGAATGCCGGCTTATCATAAACTTGATTTAAGTATTCAGTATAGCTTCAATTACGGCAATTTTCCGCTCAAAGCATATTTAAGCCTTCTTAATGTATATAATAGAAAGAATGCATTTGGATACTACTTGAACCCTGAAGAAATAGATGAAAACACAAATGATAAAATTATAAAAATGAAACAAATAACTTTATTCCCTTTTATTCCATCAGCAGGAATTAGTATTGAGTTCTAGATTATGAAAAAGTTAAAGAAATATTTTTTTATTTTATTTATTCTTCTTCAAGTAAGCTGTGAAGATATTGATGTTGTTGAACTTGATATCGATTACACTGAAAAAATTGTGGTGCAATCAGAGTTAATTGCAGGTGAATTTTTTGACGGAGTTTATCTTTCAAAAACACTTCCATTAAATGAGAGATATAATCCTGAAGCAGCTGAAATTTCAGATGCAACATTATTTTTGATTGTAGATTCAGTAAAGATTATTCCCCTTCATTACAGAGGATCGGGAAAATATGAATCATTTAATCAATTTAAAGTAGTCAGTAATCAGACCTATGAATTATTTGGTGAGGTTGGAAAAACAAAACTATATGCTAAGACTATTATCCCAAATATTCCGTTATATAACAATCAGAAATTTGTTCCGGATGGCTATTTGTCAACTACTGTAAAATCAAATTCGGGTGAAGCCTACGGTGCTATATGGTTAATGGCAAACAATGTTCTATCGAAACCTTTTGATCAATCGGATGATTTTTTCTCAATATCGACAATGTTAAAACCAGGAGATGATGAGATGCATCTTAGAACTACCTTACTAAGTAACGAGTATTTAAGTTCATACTATTCAGATAAAATTTTTATACAAATATTTTCATTCGATCAATCTTACTACAAATATTTTAAAACTAAAAATAATAATACCCCTGTTGAAGATAACTTTTCACAAGGCGGAGGACCAATTGATTGGAATGTAGAAGGACATAATGTAGTTGGAATGTTTATAGGTGTTGCAAAAACTGGTTTTATTAAAATTGTACTATGAAAATTTTATCTCAAAAAAGAAAACCTTTCAGGTTACTTCTGATAATAATTTTTCCCCTATTTTTTCTTTCATGTCTCACTGATTCGGATCCGATAGAAATAGATATGAATTTATCAGATAACTTAATCTTATTGCAATATCTTGAATCTAAGGGAGATTTTATTAATGACATTATTGGACCAATGACTTTTGATGCAGATATTGTAAACTCAGGATTGAATTTCTTTAAGATTATTGATTTGAGAGCTGAGCAAAAATATTTAAACGGTCATATTCCAAATTCAGTGAACGTAAGTAGAGATAGTATTTTTAACTATGTAGAGAATAATATTCCGGACTCGATATTGGTAGTATTGGTTTCTGAAAGCGGTCAGTTATCCGGCTATATTAGTAGTTTGTTCTGGCTGGCAGGATATAATAATATTTATTCTTTAACTTTTGGAATGGCTTCATGGCATTCTGATTTTGCAGCTGAGGTATTTGATGAGTTAAATTTGATTTCAAGTTCATTAGATATTACAAAGACAAATCAAGAATATGCCAAATTAGATTTTCAGTCATTACCGGAAATTACCTTAAAATATCCGAGCAATATGCAGCAAAGCCTTCTCGAAAGAATTAAAGGTGTTGCAAACCAAACATTTATGAGTGAAAAAATAGGAGCTGGAAGCGATAATCCTTACCTAATCTGTTATGGGCATATCAATCTTTATAAAGCTCATTCTATTGAAGGTTCGGACGCCGGGCACGGGCATCCAATTGGAGCTGTGCTTTACCGTGATGCATTGGTTTATGATTTAAGAAGTAGTAATGATTTGCAAACTCTTCCACCCAAGAGAAAAATTGTGATTTACACATTTAGCGGACAGCTTAGCGCTTATGTGGTTGCTTATCTAAGAGTACTTGGTTATGATGCTTACTCGTTAAAGTATGGCGCAAGTCTATTTGCTTACAAGCGTTTACTTTGGGGTGAATCAACTAATGAATTTATCTTTGATGAATCCAAAATAAATAATTTTGAGTATGTAAAATAAAAAGCCCCGGTATTAACCGAGGCTCGTGGGCATATCTTACTGTCTCGTCCTGAAATAAGTTGACACATTAGGGACTTATTAATGGAAACACAAAC
>CAYXXW010000083.1:8582-10129 GCA_964469115.1 uncultured Melioribacteraceae bacterium | reverse complement strand
ACCAATTTACTATTCTTGACTCAATCATTTTATTTCTGATTTATATTCTTGTAACAATCACTTTAGCTCTATTATGGGATATCTTTTTACTTAGGTTAAAAAAAACCAAATAATAAATGCCAACCATTAAAATCCCAGCAGCCAGTGAGTATAATTCAGGTTGGTTGGTATTTGAGAATAAACTTGTTCCAATTAGGATTGAGAAAATTATTACGAGAAGTGGATATAAATATAAATTGAAAGAAGCAATTAATAAACTTTTTCCGGAAATGGAAATCGAAACTTTATCACCATTGCTTAAATCAGCAGAATCGTTAACTTGTAAAATCCGTGATGAATCTTCTCTTGGCTTGCAAAATAATTTAGCGGTGCATTCTTCACAATGCTCATTTGAAAGCATTTCTATTTCTGTAATGCCTCCCTCTGATTTTACTACTATGCCCTGTTCTGTTAGTTCTTCGTTCATAATTATTGCTTAGTGTTTTTTTTGTCTGTCATTCCCAAATGCTTCTATCGGGAATCCATCTTTATCTTGTTAGATATACTTTATGTAAAATAGTTCTCCTGGTTTCCCGCTTAAAACTTGTGTGAAAGACAAATTTACTTTGTTTGTCATCTCGAACATGTTCTTCGTGATAGATCTTTTTTTAGAAAAAAGATCTATCACCCACAAAAAGCGTGACATTCGAAATGATCTGTTATCAGTAATTAATTTACCGTTTCGTTTTTTCCTATATCATGCAAATGACCAAGTGCGCCGGTTCTGCACTTATCAAAAGGAATTTTACTTTCATCCAGTTTGTCATAATTGATTACTGCTAAATCATCTTCCATTACAATTCCACCATCTGATGGTCGCGCGCAGATTCCGCATCCCATACAAGCAACTGAACAAACATTTTTGGATTGTTTGGGATTATCATGATTTTTACAGAAAACGAATACATTTCTATCCGCTGGGTGCATTTCAATTATGTCTCTCGGACATGCTTGAACACACATTGTACAACCCGTACAGTTTGCTTCAATTAGTTCTGGTATTCCGTCATCATTCATAAATAAGGCATTAAACGGACAAACATCAACGCAATCACCGCCGCCAAGACATCCATAAAAACAAAGCTTATCTCCGCCCGACACCATATCCATTGCTGTACAGCTTAAAGGTCCGTAATAACCCGTCATTTTAGTCGCTGCTTTGCTTATGCCGCCTTTACATAAAATTCTGGGATAATATTTAATTGTGTCATTTGCCTCTACTCCCATTATTTCTGCTAATAGTCTAGCAGTTTCATTTCCTCCAACAGGACAGCCGTTTACTTCAACTTTTCCTTCTACTAGATTGGTTGCAAAGTCGTAACAGCCCGCTTTACCGCAAGCTCCGCAATTGGCTCCCGGCAATGCATCATTTACTTTCGCAATTAATGGGTTCTCTTCGACTCGTAATTTTTTATCGGCAAAGGCTAATCCACCAGCAAAAATAAATGCGAGTCCACCCATTGTTGCCACAGCTATTATTAATGATATATCCATAATTTATTCTCGAA
>CAYXXW010000083.1:7198-8482 GCA_964469115.1 uncultured Melioribacteraceae bacterium | reverse complement strand
GAAATCATTCCGCTAAATCCCATAAAAGCCAATGCCAATATACCTGCAATAATTAAAGTTATTGGAGCACCTTGAAACGGTTTTGGTACATCAGCAATATCCAACTCTTCCCTTATTCCTGCCATAATGGTAATTGCCAAAGTAAAACCAGCGCCTGCTCCAACGCCATAAAATATTCCTTCAACAAAAGAATACTCTTTCAAAACAATAAATAATGCTAAGCCTAGTATAGCACAGTTAGTTGTTATCAAAGGAAGGAATATTCCAAGTGCTCTATATAATGGTTGACTAATTTTCTTAATAAACATTTCCACAAATTGGACTAAAGACGCAATAACAAGTATGAAAGAAACGTACTCTAAAAATTCTAAATGAAACTCAACTAAAATCAAATGATATATAAGCCACGTAACTATTGAAGTTATCGTCATAACAAAAGTTGTAGCTAGACCCATAGAAAACGCAGATGATATTTTGTTCGATACTCCAATAAATGGACAGATGCCCAAAAAGTAAGTAAGCACAAAGTTGTTAACAATTGCTGCCGAGAAAAATATTAAGAAAAGTTCCATCTTTAATTTCTCCTATTGTGCCTTTAATACGGCCTTAGCCTTTAAGTATTCTTGAACAATATTTTCTTTTTCAATCTTCTTTTTATGTTCAGCGTAGAAATTTGATAAACCCATTAATAATCCCAGAGTTAAAAAAGCACCAGCGGGTAAAATCATAATCAGCCATGGCTCATAAAAATCTGGCATTACTTGAAAACCAAGAAGTGTCCGTGACCCAAATATTTCACGTATTCCACCAAGGATAAACAGTGAAATTAAAAATCCGGTGCCCATTCCCAGTGCGTCAATAACTGATCTTAACATACCATTCTTTGATGAGAATGCTTCTTGCCTTCCGAGAATTAAACAATTGACAACGATTAAGGGAATGTAAGGACCTAATGCTTTACTAAGTTCGGGGAATTGTGCTTTCATTACTAAATCAACGATTGTAACGAATGTTGCAATAATTAAAATGTAGGCTGCAATTCTTACTTGTGTCGGTATCAGTTTTCTGATAAGTGAAACTATAAAACTTGAGAACACAAGCACAAATGTTGTAGCCAAAGCCATTGCAATTCCGTTTATTGCAGAAACTGTTACAGCCAATGTTGGGCACATTCCTAGTACTTGTTTAAAAATGGGATTGTTCTCCCAAAGCCCTTTAATAAATTCTTTTGATAGAGTTAATTTACTGCTCATGATTTTATCTCTTTATCGTTTGTCATATTGA
>CAYXXW010000083.1:0-7098 GCA_964469115.1 uncultured Melioribacteraceae bacterium | reverse complement strand
TGATAGAGTTAATTTACTGCTCATGATTTTATCTCTTTATCGTTTGTCATATTGAGCCTTTCGTCAAGCTCAAGATAAACTCCGCGAAATATCCTCTTTTTATTTGTTCTATAGATTCCAGTATTTCGCAAACGGCAACGAAAACCGGAATTACAATTCTATTCATCATTTTTTTTCTTCTAATGTTTTTAACTTTTTTATTCCCTCATTAACAATTCTTACTATTGCTTTGGATGAAATTGTAGCCCCTGTAATTGTTTGTACTTCATTTGGATTTTGAGGTTCAACTCCTTTTACCGGTTTTATTTCAGGTGTAACAAAAAGATTTTTAAACTGATCAGTAAACAGAGTCTCAGTTACCTTTGTGCCCAAGCCTGGAGTTTCAACCTGTTCCAAGATTTTTAAGCCAACCAGTTTATCGACATTTTTATTTACTCCAACAATCAATCTAACATTTCCCTGAAAACCGTTGCCTTCATAAGGTAATGCATATCCAAGTGAATTACTGCTATCATCAAATACTTCGTATAATTCAAAATTTGCGTCTTCTACTTTCTTATAGTTGGTTGCTTCATTCTGAACCACAAAAATCGCCTTCTCAGTTTCAGCTTTTCTATTGGCAATTATTTTTGGTTCAGCCCATTTATTAATTTCAGAAAGAACACCACCGGAGATCACACCGATGATTGTTAATGTTACCAGCATATGAATAACTAATTTCATGATACTTTACCAAATGTTTTTGGTCTGGTGAATTTATTTATTAATGGTACAAATCCGTTCATAAGCAAAATTGAGTACATTACTCCTTCCGGCAGACCGCCAAAAAGTCTTATTAAAATAAGAACCAGCGAAATTCCTAAACCATAAATCCACATTCCATTTTTTGTAAGTGGCGATGTAACCCAATCGGTTGCCATAAAAAGTGCACCGAATAAAAATCCGCCAGCAAGCAAGTGGAATATTGGTGTTGGATAACTTGCTGAATCAACCAGCCAAAATATTCCGCCGAATAAAATTACACCAATAATGGTTGAAAGTGGAACGCGCCAATTGACAACGCCAATTGCTATTAGGAATATTCCGCCAATCAGTACTGCAATTGATGAAGTTTCACCAATTGACCCGCCAATATTTCCCAGCATAAGTGATTGGTTATCTGAAATAATTGAATCGAACTTAAATGCTGATAGTGGAGTAGCGGAAGTTACTCCATCTACTGCAAAATTTGGCTGCGTCCATGTTGTCATTGGAACGGGAAAAGCCGCTTGCAGAAATGCTCTACCGACCAATGCCGGATTAAAAATATTATAGCCCAATCCACCGAATACTTCTTTGCCAATTGCTACTGCGACAATTGCGCCCAAAGCTGTTGAGGAAAGTGAAAAGTTTGGCGGAATAATTAATCCAAGCAGCAAACCGGTAATTAAACCGCTGCCGTCCTTAATTGTGACTTCTCTTTTTCTAATTACTTTTATTGCCGCTTCTGTACCTAAAGCAAAACCAACGCTTACAAGAATTATAAGCAGTTGATAAAAACCAAAGAAAAGCACAGCCGCAATTAATGTTGGAATAAGTGCAATAACCACAAGCCACATTGCCTGCACTGTTGACCAACGCGAATGAATATGCGGCGAACTTGTAAGTTCTAATTTGTAAGTCGGATTTTGTTTTGTTTCTAGCATAATTTATAAATCTGTAAAAGAAAAAAGACATTAATTTTCATTTAAATAGTTTTATTTCCCTTTTGCTTTTTCAATACTCTCTTCTTCCCCAACCTAATCCATTGAACAAGCGGAATATTAGCCGGACAAGTATAAGCACAAGTCCCGCATTCCATACAAACTGTAATATCTAATTCTTCGGCTTCTTCTAATTTATCTAACTGAGAGTAACGAGCAAGTTTGGTCGGCATTAAGCCAAGGGGACAAGCTTCAATACATTTTCCGCAATTTAAGCAAGACGTTTCTTGGTGCTCGTTTACTTCTTCCTTGGTCAAAACCAAAATGCCGGAAGTTGCTTTCATAATCGGCGCAGAAAAATCATATTGAGTAACGCCCATCATTGGTCCACCCACAACTACTTTTACAGTGCTATCTTTTACTCCGCCGCAAAAATCCAAAACATCTGTAAGTGGAGTTCCTACCGGAACCACTAAATTTTTTGGATTATTTATTCCTAATCCCGAAACAGTTAAAGGTGCCTGAATGAGAGGCATCCCCTCAACAATTGCATAGTTAATTGCAACCGCTGTTCCAATATTCTGAATTACAACGCCAACATCCAAAGGGAGTTTGCCGGGCGGAACTTCTCTATTCAAAATTGCTTTAATTAAAATTTTCTCGGCGCCTTGCGGGTATTTGGTCTGCACAACTTCAACAGAAATATTTGGGAAAACTAAAGCCGCAGTGCTTAATTTTTTTATTGCTTCAGGTTTATTGTCTTCAATTCCAATTGCTCCGTTAGAAACATTGAGCGCTTTCATTATTAAGCTTAAGCCGGTTAAAACTTTCACCGGATTTTCCAGCATTAATCTATAATCTCTTGTAAGGTAAGGTTCACACTCACACCCATTTAGAATTACGTAATCTATCTTTTTATCTTCGGGAGGAGTAAGTTTTATAAAAGTTGGAAAAGCTGCACCGCCTTGACCGACAATTCCGGCAACTTTTACACGCTCTCTAATTTCATCGGGTGTGATTTTCTTGGAATTTAATGGCGGAAATTTTTCAAATTCATTTTCTTCAACTGCATCTATTACAATTGATTCTTTCGGAAAACCGGAAACGTTAGGTTCATCTTCAATTATTTTTACCTTTCCGGAAACAGAACTGTGAATTGGTGCTGAAACAAACCCTTCGGCTTCGGCAACTAATTGACCCGCTTTAACTTCATCCTTTTTTGCTACAAGAGCTTTTGCCGGTTTGCCAATATGCTGAGATAGTGGAAGAATAATTTGTTTTGGATTAGGCATTTGTTCAAAAGGATGGTTTTCAGTCAGACTTTTGTACTCATTAGGATGAACACCACCCCGGAATGATTTCGTTTTATGTAATAGTTTCATTTCCCAAGAATAATTTTTTTTTATAACAGATTAATTTTGCATAAAATATGCCAAACTATTTTTGAATATCAATTTTGGAAAAGTTTGTTTAAGTGGTTTAGAGCAAGTTTTTCATATACTGAGTAGTAACAAAAAGTTTAATTTTCTCAAAAAATAAAAAGATTTAGGGTAATTGAGAATAAAAATACACCGAGTCTCATTTAGTTGAATTAATAATCCAGATAAATTTTAAGGTTTATAGGACGGGGATAAAGTTTACAGACTCTTCAACAATATCTTTTTTGATTTTAAAGTTAACTGTAATTGTATTTATTATTTCATTTCTATCTGCTAGATCTATCTTTTTAACTTCTCTATCTTTGATTTTTATTAATGAATAATTTCTTACTGATGTTGAAGAGCTATGATAATATTTAATGATAGTAATTCTATTTAAAAAAGTTGCTGATTTGGAAAATGAATCCTCAATAACCTTTTGAAACTCTTTAATATCTCTTTTAAATGGTTTAACTATATATCCATGCTTTATATTATTTTTACTAAATTGCTTTAACTCAAATAATCCCTCTTTGTTTAATGGAAAATACGAGTATTTGTCATAGCCATGGATTATAGAATATATCTCGTTAATATCCATTGGTATTGGTCTAAAGAAGGGAGCACCATAACCAACATCGACTAAATATTTATTATTATCGATAGTTACTATATTGGTGAGATGAACATCAGGACTGCTCATATCAGCACCGCATAAAATTACATCGAATCCAAGGTGATTTAGTAGTTGATTGAAATAATAATTATTTGAATAACAAGTTCCGCCAAAATTATGTTTTTCTATTCCATTTAAGTATAATTCAAAATCCGGAATGTTTCTCAATTGTAAAGTTTTATAGTAGAATATTTTTGAGATATTTTCAAAAGGTATGTTATTTAATTGGGAGGCTAATAATTCCGTAAGATAATTTAATGTTGGTTCACTTCTTCCAATTCCTAACACTTTAAGATATTTATTAAAGAGATTGTACATGTTAAAATCTTAAGGACAAACAACTCAATCCGCCATCCAATTTCCTAAATTCAGAAACATCAACCTCAATTATTGAATAACCAGCATCGATTATTTTATCTCTTGTTTTGGGAAATCCTTTTGGAACTAATACATAACCATTTACCCAAACAGAGTTGGCTGCATAACTTTCATCTTCATCTACTTCAATAATATTAAATTTATGAAATTGTCCTTCATGTAAAAATTCACCAAATGCTAATAGGTTATTATTTTCTAAATAGGCTATACCGGTTTTTAGATGAAGCATATCATTAAGCATTACAGCGGATCCGGAATAACCATATTTATTTAAGATTGTAATTATTTGAGCAGCACCATCTTCATTAGTTCGCTCAGAGAGTCCGACATAAAAATGATCTCCGACCATCATTATATCTCCAGGTTCAACAGTTGCTGGGGGTTCAATTTTTTCAATAGTTGAATAATAAGATCGTAATATTTTCTTCATTTCTAATATTTCACCTCTTCTGGATGAAGCTCCTGGATTGGCAATAATCGCACATTTTTTCGTTAATAGTGCAGTATCTTCCACAAAAGTTGAATCGGGATATTCCTCATCTGCAGGCAAGACTTTTACTTGTAAACCGCATTTTGTTAATGCAGCAATATATTCTTGATGTTGTTCTAGTGCAAGTTCGTAATTAGGTAAACCAAGATTAGCCGATGTTAATCCATTAACCATACTTTTTGAAGGTGTGCGGACAATTGCTTTTGTGAACATAAGTAATCCCTTGATAAAATAAGTTCAATAGTGAAATATAAGCAAGGGAAATTACATTGGGGAATAGTATTTGGGATTTATTGCTTTGTTCAGCTGATCTTGCCATATTGAGCGAAGCGAAATATCTCAAAAATAAAAGATAGAGATTCTTCACTTCGCCTGCCTGACGAAAGTCAGGTTCATAATGACAAATTTGAAAAATTATTTAGTTGCAGTTCCGGTTGGGAAAGAGCCTAAATTTTTATCCATAGTATAGGTTACATGATCAGCCGCATCATTTGGAATCATTTTTACAAGTGGCTTTAACGTAAATGGATTTGGGCTATTATCTGGGAACGGTTCGATTGAAATTACTGCTGTTCCGCCAGCCAAATTTGTTGGAAAAGTTAATCCCATTGGTGCATTTACTAAATAATCTTCACCTGGAAATGGAGGTCCACCTTGAGTACTGCTGAATGGATCAGCATCATCTACTACACTTACACTTGTAAAAGTACCTGATGTTACAGGGACACCATTAATTACTGTCCAACCTTCATATTTCCAACCGGCAGGTAAAGTCGGTAAGCTTAAGCCAACTGCTGGGCTGCCGGAAGACAAATCTAAAAACCAAATGCCACTTTTTTCATCAGTATCTGCACCATTTGTTGGTGTTGCCAAAATATACTTACCAGAAATTGATGAAAAATCATTTCCTAATGCTGCTCCATGACCTACTGAAAGAGAAGCAGAAGTTCCGCTAAAATCGCCGGCAATTATATGTACATCACTTGGATTGGGACTTGGATCTGGATTTGGTTCTATTGTTAAAATAAATGCAGTTGCTGAACTTAAGTCGTCAGAGTCAATATCGAAAAAGGATTGGCTAAGAGTTCCAGAAGCGTTTACGCTAAAAGTTCCTGTAGTTTTTGGTGCTCCATCAACCATAATCCATCCTTCATACATTGCAGAGCTTCCTAAATCTTCTAATCCAGCAAAATTTAATTCAAGCGATGATGTTGTTGGTTCAGAAGGGCTGTCATCATCATTACACCCAATTAAAAATAGCGACAAGCTTAACACTAATAAAAATAGTTTCTTCATTTTATACTCCTTTGGTTAATTGATGTAAAAATTCAATAACCTAAAGGTAGACCGATTTTATCACGAGATTATCACACCCTTCTAAAGTATTCTGAATAGTGTATAACATATCTGAATTAAGAAAGGTAAGCAACAAATTTGGAAGGAATATCTTTTAAAGTTGCAATTCATATAATGAACATGGTAAAAATAAATAGACCATCTCAAAATAAATCAAGATGGTCAAAATAATTTTTTACTTTGGATCAAATATTATTGTTAGTTAAGCATATTGACTGGTTTTTGATGGTTTTGTCTTATAAACCGGAATATTAAATGAAAATGTAGTCCCTTTATTTGGGGCACTTCTTGTTGAAATCTCAACACCATGCACTTCTAATATTTTTTTTACAATTGCCAAACCTAAGCCCAAACCTTTAGGTTTTTTTTCATTACCTTGATTAAATCTATCGTAAATATGCGGTATCTGATCTTCACTTATCCCAATACCACTATCAGAAATATTTACTTTAATTCCTTCATTTTTATTTTCAAGCTGAATTAAAATTGTTCCTCCTTTGGGCGTAAACTTAATGGCGTTATCAATTAAATTCTGAAATACTTTTTCAATCATTCCGATATCAGCATTAACTAAAGGCAAATTTTGAGGTGCATCTAATCTTAAAGTTATATCTTTCGATTCAGCTAAGATTAAATTTTTTTGTCGTATATCTTGAGCCAATTCAGATAATTGAAAAGCTTCAAGAACTGGCTTTGTTTCTCTCGCTTCAAGTTTAGAAAGCTCAAATAGCTCCTCTACTAATTTTTTAAGTCGCTCTGTACTATTTAAAATAGTTGTAAGGTGTACCTTTCTTTCTTCCTCTGTCATAGTTGCACTTTTCATTAGAATAGTTTCACTATATCCATGAATTGTAGCAAGCGGAGTTCTTAAATCATGAGAAACATTTGCAACTAATTCACGTCTTAGATTATCCATTGTTTTCAAGTCCTGCATATTCTGAACAATTGTATCAGCCATTTCATTAAACGAGTCAGAGAATTCATTAAGTTCTCCAGATTGCTTAAAATCTATTCTTGCGTCTAGATCACCATTTTTAAACTTTCTAATTACACCAACCATTCTCCTCAAATTTTTTGTAATAAGAAGTAATGATATAA
>CAYXXW010000082.1:0-10197 GCA_964469115.1 uncultured Melioribacteraceae bacterium | reverse complement strand
ACCCAGTAAATCCGGACAACGCTTGCCCCCTACGTATTACCGCGGCTGCTGGCACGTAGTTAGCCGGGGCTTATTCTAAGGGTACCGTCAATTCAGGCTTCTAACCTGTTTTTTCGTCCCCTCAAAAAGGAGTTTACAATCTTACGACATTCATCCTCCACGCGGCGTTGCTGGGTCAGGCTTTCGCCCATTGCCCAATATTCCTCACTGCTGCCTCCCGTAGGAGTCTGGACCGTGTCTCAGTTCCAATGTGGCTGATCATCCTCTCAGACCAGCTACTGATCGCAGCCTTGGTGAGCCTTTACCTCACCAACAAGCTAATCAGATACAAGCTCATCCATAGGCGTTTCAAGAACTTTAACAACATCATCATGCGATGCTGCTGCATTATACGGTATTAGCGCCGATTTCTCGACGTTATTCCGAACCTATAGGTAGATTGCTTATATATTCCTCACCCGTGCGCCAGTTTAATCGTCCCGCAAGCGAGACTTTCTCCTTGACTTGCATGTGTTAAGCACGCCGCCAGCGTTCGTCCTGAGCCAGGATCAAACTCTCCGTTGTAAATAATATAAAATTGACGTAATCTAAATTTGCTAACACTAAATTTTCATTTAGTCGCTCACTCTGTCAAAGAACTTTTTCAAACACAGACCTCTAAAATACCAGTTTTAAAATTTTATGTCAAGTGTTTTTTATTTTATTTCAGTAAGTCTCAAAGAACAACATTTTTTGAGGACTGTAAATGTAATATTAATGACCAAATATTGCAAATTAATTTATTACTCTGTTATCTGTTTTTAATACTATCAATTAAGCTAAATAATCTTAACATTTGATAACTGCTTCAATCAAATTTACTCTTATTCATAATAAGAGTAAATGAAAAAATTCTTTCCTATAGATTTTTAATTTATAATTGAGTTAAAGATTATGCTTCAGTTGGCGGTATAATTGCAAGAATGTAAATAAATTACTTATAAATGATAATTAAGTAGTATTTTAGATTATTATTAACTATCCTAGAACTAAAATAATTGCTAAAAATAATAATAAAAATTAAAGGTCATAAAAAAATCAGTTGCTTTTTAAATAGATAATTTGCTATTTATATATCAAAAATTCCGGAGGCTATATAACATAAGGCTACTTTTAACAATTATTTCATTCTTTTAACGAGGTTAGCCGTGTTATATAATCAAGAAAGTAACAATCCCCTTTCAGAACTTATCAATGACGAAACATTCAATCTATTAAGTAGTAAAGGTCTGCTGAATGAAAAGTCACTAAGAGATTACCAGATTAGGAAAAAATTTAAGTACTTGAGAAATAGTAATATTAATGCAAGCGATTCTATTGATATGTTAAGAAATGAATATCCTTATCTGCAATTTGACACAATTAGGAAAATTGTTTATCATATTAAATAAATCTTGACTAATCTTTAAAGTTAACTTAAATTTGAACTCCTTGCTTAGTAGTTCTTTTGATCTGCAAGTTTGGCATTACCCAGTTTTCCCCTTGACCCTGGGCTTCTTTTCTTTAATAAGTTTGAGTAGAATAATGGCAAAAATTAAACCTAAATCTAAGAAACAAAATAAATCCAATGTTTCACCTTTTAGAGATTATTGGGACAAAACAAATTATATCATTTTTGGTGTAGGATTTGGAGTTGTAATTTTGGGATTTATACTTATGGCTCAAAGTCCATGGGATAATCCGCTTTCACTTTCCTTTTCACCCATTGTTTTGCTTTTGGCATATCTCATAATATTTCCTCTATCTATACTGTATAAGAAGAAAAAGAGTAATTCTGATGATGCTGGCAAAAATTAGTGGAAATGTAGTTTCTACCCAAAAGGATAAGAGCTTAAAAAGCCATAAGCTTCTTCTTTTTAAAAAGATAGACCTTTTGGGGAAATATATAAATAATAAAGATGAAATTGCTCTTGATTTAATTGACGCCGGAATTGGTGATACCGTTCTGGTAGTTAAAGAAGGAGCAGCTGTGCAGCAGATACTTGGACACAGTAATTCTCCTGTTAACACAATGGTTGTTGCTATTGTAGATGATCTAGATATCAGAGAATAACCAAAGTAATGTTTTGAATCATTCCGTTGAAACTTTTATAAAACTTAGACTACTTCTTGAAGTTGAAGGAATAGGGCCCGGAAAACTTTTCAATTTACTCTCAAAATTTAATTCACTCGATCATTTAATTGGTGCAGATTTCCATTCACTGAGAAATGTTGAAGGAATATCAAATAATCTTGCCAACCGTATTGTAAAACAAGTAAGTGATTATTCTGAATATGCACTTGAATACGAAAAAGAATTAGAAGCTTTAGAAAAAATTAATGCCAATTGGATTACATACTGGTCCAATAATTACCCTAAAAATTTAAAAAATATTTTTGCCCAGCCAATTATTCTTTATTATACAGGTACTATCGAAGAAAATGATAATAATTCGGTTGCAATTGTTGGCACTAGAATGGCATCAAGATATGGAAAACAGATGGCTGAGCTGTTCGCCAAAGATCTATGCAATTCCGGTATAACTGTTATTAGCGGAATGGCCCGAGGGATAGATTCAGCAGCCCATCGTGGTGCTTTAAGTACCGGTGGTAGAACTATTGCCGTTGTTGGTTCAGGCTTGGATGTTATTTATCCTGCAGAAAATAAAAGATTATTCAGTGAAATTTCAGAGAACGGTGCTGTAATCAGTGAATACAAATTGGGGACGAAACCGGATGCTCAAAATTTTCCTAAACGGAATAGAATTATAAGTGGTCTATCACTTGGTACTCTAGTTGTTGAAACCAAAGCAATTGGAGGGGCTCTCCAAACTGCAGCTTTCGCTCTTGATCAGAATAGAGAAGTATTTGCGGTACCGGGAAATCTTGGAGTAATGCAGAGCGAAGGGACAAATCTGCTGATACAAAAAGGTGAAGCAAAACTTGTAAGAAATTATAATGATATTCTGGAAGAACTTAACCTCAAAATTGAACCTGAAGTTGGAAGAAATATTCCACAACCCTCTTATGACTTAAATATGTTTGAAGAAAAAATATACAATTTACTCTCCAAAGAGCCTAAACATATTGATGATATTGCAAATGAATCCGGGATAAATTCTTCTGATTGCTTAGTTCATTTATTATCTCTAGAATTCAGAAATATTGTAAGACAACTGCCCGGTAAGACTTTCGTTAAGATGTGAGAGAAAAGATGAAAAAGCACTAGCGAAAGATGTAATGTAGGGAGAGTCGAATTGAATAGTTCTTATAAAATTTTTATTACACCTCTTTTAATACTTCTTCAACTTTTTCCATAATGATTTAAGCTGAAGTTTTAACTTACTTTCTTGACCATTCTCTGAGGGAAAATAATATTGCGTGCCCCTCAAATTTTCAGGAAAATAATTTTCTTCTATAAAGTTATTATCAAACTCATGAGCGTATTTATAATTTTTGCCATAGTCTAAACTTTTCATCAGATTGGTAGGAGCGTTTCTTAAATGAAGCGGCACTGGTTCATTTTCTCCTTTCTTAGCGTCTGAAATTGCTTTTTCAATAGCCATATATGCAGCGTTGCTTTTCGGCTGTGAAGCAAGATAGGTTACGCATTGAGCTAAAATTATTCTCGCTTCAGGCATCCCTATTTTTTCTATTGCCCTGAAAGTTGCCTCTGCTAATACCAAAGCATTTGGCGATGCATTACCAATATCTTCGGATGCTAAAATCAACATCCTTCTGGCAATAAATTTTGGGTCTTCTCCCCCTTCGAGCATTCTTGCCATCCAGTAAAGAGCTGCATCGGGATCGCTTCCGCGTAAGCTTTTAATAAATGCAGAAATAATATTATAATGCTCTTCTCCATTTTTGTCGTAAATTACATTTTTTTGTTGAAGAACATTATCTATCACCTGTTTACTAATTTCAATTTCATCTTTATTAATTTCTTGAATTACAGACGACTCTAAAATATTGAGTAGAATTCTTGCATCTCCCCCACTACTGTAAATCAAGTAATCGGTATCAATCTTTTTAATTTTTAGTTCTTTAAGAAATTCGTCATTCCCCATTGTAAAAGAAACGATTTCTTCTAGATCTTTTTTAGTCAGTTCCTCTAGTACATAAACTCTGGCACGGGATCGAAGTGCAGGTATGACTTCAAATGAAGGATTTTCTGTTGTTGCACCAATTAAAATAATTAATCCGGATTCCACTGCAGAAAGCAAAGCATCTTGTTGAGCTTTATTGAATCTGTGAATCTCATCTATAAAAAGAATTGTCCTTTTCCGAAAACTTTCTTTGTTGATTTTCGCAGTTCCAATCACAGTTCTGACATCTTTTACTCCTGCAGAGACCGCATTTAATTGATAAAAATCAGAGTCTGTTGATGCGGAAATAATTTTAGCCAAAGTAGTTTTCCCGGTTCCCGGGGGACCCCAAAGTATAAACGAACTGAGAACATCATTTTCAATCATCAGCCTTAATGGTTTACCTTCGGCTACTAATTTCTGCTGACCTTGAAATTCATCCAAAGTTTTGGGTCTTACTCTTTCGGCAAGTGGTACGTGTGGAATTGTCTTAATCACTGTAGGATTCTACCTCAACGTATCTTTCTTATCTTCAAATTTAAACGCCTTTTCATTTTTTTTCTTCATCAAGAATTTTTCACGGGCAACTTTTTCCAATTCTTTGTCACTGCTTTTAAGCGATTTAATATTTTTATCCATTTCCTCAATTTCATTCTTTGATCTTTCAATCTCTTGTTCAATGGCATTGATTTCACTCTTAAGTTCAAAGTATTTTAACAGACCATATTTATTGAAGAACAAAAACAACACCAAAAAAATTAGTATTGCCAAATAAAGCCACGTTAAGAGTCTATCTTTTTTTGATTCTTTTTTCATAGTGCTGATTTAATAATCAATTCTAGAAGCTCTTCAAACTCTATTCCAGCTGCCTTTGCCATTTTAGGGACCAAACTGTGTGATGTCATTCCAGGAAGAGTGTTAAGTTCAAAACAGTAAGGGATCCCTTCTTTTGTCAGACGAAAATCAACTCTCCCATAATCTTCGCAGCCAAGTGAATTGTAAGCTAATTTTGCTTGTCGTCTAAGTTCATGTTCAACGGATTCATCAACGTCTGCGGGAACAATATATTCACTCATTCCATCTGTGTACTTGCATTCGTAATCGTAAAGTTCATGTTTTGGTATAATTTCTAATAGGGGTAAAATTTTATCATTTACAATTCCAACTGTAATTTCTCTTCCTTCAATAAATTCTTCAATTAAAACCTCTTGTGAAAATTGAAAAGCCAAATTTAGAGCTTCATCAATTTCACTTTTTGCACTGCACTTCGTCAATCCAATTGTTGAACCTCCATCATTTGGTTTAACTATGCATGGATAACCAAACTTTTCCAATATCTGTTTTTTAATCTCTGTTGTTTCAATACCTTTTTTTACTTCAACCCATTTAGGAGTTGAAACTCCAAAATGAGTAAACATTACTTTAGATCTTGCTTTATCCATTGATAAAGAGCTGCCTAAAACTCTTGAGCCAGTATACTTTATTCCCCTTAGCTCAAATAAGGATTGAATAATACCGTCCTCTCCCCATTTACCATGAAGAGCAATTACTGCTAAATCCACATCATCAAATAAATTAGAATTAATGGCATTGATGTAATTACTATTGCTTAAAACTCCGCAATCACAATCTGAAAAGTAATCTTCATTTTTTGCGGGTTGATGAATTCCATAAGCTGGATCAATAAGCTTGACGTTATATCCAAGATTCTTAACAGCTTCATAAATTGCTTTACCGGATTGTTTAGAAACTGATCTTTCAGGTGAAGTACCGCCTAAGATAACTGCTATTGTAATTTCATTTTTATTCATATTGTAAGTTTTAGGGGATGTATTGAACTAACTTTTGATATCTAATAATATAGTTGAAATTAGTTCTTTTGAAAAATTATATTTTTTATTCCTATTAGTGTTATTTGGATAATTAAAAACCGGATTGCCAGCACGAGCTCGTAAATTTGCTTCAATAATTTCAGAATATTTGATTTCACCATTTCCGGAAGGAATAATATTGTCTTTGTTATAATTAATCTGTGAGTTATAAGATTCCGAGGGAGGTTTTATTCCCCATGTTTTTTCAGCAATTTCATATAGTTTATTAACATCCTTTTGATTTAACACATTTTCGCCACCTAATAATCTACTAACCAAAATTGTTTTAGCAGCATGTTCCAATTTTTCCGTTCTATTGTAAGCAGAAACCAGATCACTGCCAAAAGTAACTGAGCCATGATTTTGAAAAATCATTGCCCAAGAATTTTCAATAAAAGGCAACATGGAATTGGGTAGTTCTTCGGTGGAAGGAGTACCGTATTTACAAAGATGAACCGGACCGATTGTTAAAATAACTTCAGGGAATATTGGATCTGTAAAATCTAAATTTGCAGTTGCAAAAGCTGTTGCAAAGATAGGATGTGAATGAACCACTGCGTTTATATCTTTACGTTTATTGTAAGCGAGTAAATGTATTTTTAATTCTGATGATGGTTTGCCGTTTCCTTCCAGCTTATTCCCATTGAGATCAACAATAATAATATCAGATTCAGTCACATCTCCCTTACACAGACCGGATTTGGTAATAGCAATTCTATTTTTATCCAAACGCACTGAAAGGTTTCCATCCGTAGCGGCAACAAATCCTTTTTCGTAAGTTCGATTTGAATATTTTACCAGCTCTTTTATTAACGACATTGTGCTTCTAATTTTTCCATAATTCTCATATTTACCAAACCATCATAACCGGTCACTTTGGGATGAATGTTTTTAAGTACTAAATTCTGAATAGACCTTAATGCATACCGCTGCTTATTTGCTCTTTTCCTAAATGCTTTTCGAGCTTCACCGACTAATTCAATTGTAAGTTTACCCGGCGATTTATTTGCACCAATAATATTTTCAACACTAAGTGAACCTTTAGAACCAATTATCTCAATTCTATTAAAGGATTTCTTAGAATTATAAGAAACATTTAGATGACCATAGCCGCCGTTTACATATTTTAATACCGCAGCTGCAAAATCATCCACTTCACTTTTATAAACAACATTATCAACAAATCCTCTAATGTCTGCAATCTCCCCACCCAAAAACCTTAGAACATCAATCATATGAGTTCCTAAATCTCTAAATGCCCCACCACCACTCTGTTTTATATCGAACCTAAAATTATCATTTGGTTCGTAATCAATATTAAAGGAGGTTGAGATAGAAACTATTGAGCCTATTAAAGATTTATCGATTATCTCCTTAGCCTTAACTGTCATTGGATGAAAGCGATGGACATAATTAACGGTCAGAAAAACATTGTTATCTTCACAAACTTTGACCATCTCTTCGGCTTGTTCCGAATTAAGTGCAAGAGGTTTTTCACAGAGTATATGTTTCCCAGCTTTTGCTGCCTCAATTACTTGCCAATGATGATCGTTGTTTGCACTTCCGACATATAAAATATCAAAATCTTGTTCAAGAAACAGCTTGTAATCATCAAAGTGGGTTTTAACAATAAATTTATTTGCTATTTCCTTTGCTCGTTCTAAATCTGAACTGTATACGGAAGTTAATGTACTCTTTTTTAATTGTAGTAAAGTAGGAATTAATGTTGTTTCAGCAAACTTACCGCAACCAGCAACTCCCCATTTAAGTTTTCTGCCTTTAGGATAAATCCTCTTTGCCCCTTCTTTCAGATTCATAATTTTATAGTCCTAATTTTTTCATAAGCTTCTTAATGGGGGAAGTATTTTGCATAACGTAAAAATGGATCGCCGGAACATCTTTAGAATTTAAGAGTTCTTCGGATTGTTTAAAAGCCCAATCAATTCCAATTTCAGCAGCATGCTTTGGAGATGCCGAATTAATTTCATCAGAAAGTTCTGCGGGTATGTCCACATAAAAGTTCGATGGGAGCGAACTTAATTGATTTTTTGAAGTGATAATTTTTAATCCCGGAATTATTGGGATATCAACACCGCTTTTTCTGCATAAATCCAAATAATTAAAGAAACTTTTATTATCGTAAAACATCTGAGTTACTATATACTCTCCGCCGGCTTGAATTTTTTCTTTAGTAAAATTAATATCTGTTTGAAGATTAGGCGCTTCAAAATGTTTTTCCGGATATCCGCCAATTCCAATGCCAAAATTCATTGGTTCTGCATCGAGTAATGAATCTTCCAAGTATTTTCCCTTGTTCATATCAGAGATTTGCTGAACCAATTCAGCGGCATATCTATTTGTTGATCTGCCAAACTTGACTGGTTTTCTGAATCCATTATCATCGCCTCTAATTGCAAGTACATTTTCAATGCCTAAATAGTGAAGTTCAATCAAAAAGTCTTCTGTTTCCTCTTTAGTAAAACCTTGACAAATAACATGAGGGACAGCATCAATATTATATTTATTTTGAATAAGTGCACAAATTCCCAAGGTCCCGGGACGTTTTCTTTTTACCTTCATCCTAAAATCACCCGAAGGTGTTTCTTCATAAATTACTTCTGCAGCATGACTGGTTATATCAATAAATGGCGGATTAAATTTTACCAAATCTTCTAATGCTTCTAAAAGCATTTTAACATTTCCGCCTCTTTTGGGCGGTATAATTTCGAAACTAATTAATTTATTTTTTGCTTTTTCTAGATGTTCAATTACTTTCATTATTTCCCTTTAGTATTTTGCAAAATTAAGTAAAATTATCATAAGAAAGATTATAAACTAACCGGTATCAATTCTAATAAATCATAACCTTTACTTTTTATGGTGTCTAGATTAGTATTTACACTAATGTATTTCCCACTCAGCCACAATTCGGTCATATCCTTATAATGATCGCTATAAAAGTGACCTGATTGCCCGGTTGGCAGGATAAATTCAAAATTATCGGGTTTATCAAAATCGTAAATAAACCTCATGGAAGGGCCAAGATTACTTTCATATGGGAAAGAAAAAATATACTCTGTATTAAAAATTGTAGTTCCGTCTCCACTAAGCTCAAAAGGACCAACGTCAAAAAGTTCATCTAAAAATTTTGATTCTCCGTGGAAATAGTGCTTAAATGTTACTTTGTGAATCTCGCCCCATTGCCATCCTTCAATCTCCACACCAAGTTTAGTTTCTAGATAATTAATTGCTTCTTCAAAACTTTTTCTAATTATTTTATCTCGTGTTTCAATCTCGGTAGTTGATATATCATCGAACCAGTCCGATTTATTTTCCGCTAATAATTTTGGGACCACTCTATATGGTATATTTGCAAGAAATATATATTCATTGAAAAGAGATTCTCCCATTTCATCTTGGAAAATATTCTTTAATAAATTCTGAAAAAACACCGCATAAATTGTTGGAACTTGACTTTCAGAAATCATCTTAAAATCCCAACTTTCAAATAACCTTATGCTCTTTTTAAGGTTTCCGGAATTAAATTCACGATTTGAAAAAGCAGCAAGTATAAAAGGAGTTAAATCTTTAGCAAAGTATGAATAAAAATCCATTTGATATTCTTTAAAATCCTCAACTGAATGAATTTCTTGACTATCAAGTAATTCTGTAATTCTTAAAATCCTAGATTTGGGTTCCCAAACATTGGAGATATGATAAGGATAATTTTCAATTATTTTATTATTTGCAGAGGCAATATAACCTTGAGGTGGATTAAATAGCTTTGGATTTTCTCTAAAAGGAACAAATCCTGTCCAATCGGATTCTGATTTTGTTCCATCGAACACAAATGATGTAGAGTTGTTTTTTCTTATTGGCAATTTCACTCCAGCTTTATAGCCAATATTGCCATCAATATCTGCATAAACAAAATTCTGACCTGGAACTTTAAACATCTCAAGTCCAGCTTGAAATTGATTCCAATTTTCAGCAGAATTTATTTTTGTCATAGCTATTAATTCATCACTAAACTCTAGTGCCGTCCATCTCATTGAAATATCAGCATTCACATTTTCTTCATATGGAAACAATTTGTTAAATGTATGGATATCAGAAATAATCGGACCGCGATGATTTTTACTAATCTTAAAAATGACATTTGCCGAATCTTTTACAAAAATAGTATCAGTAATTATTTCAAGAGGTTGCCATTCTCCATC
>CAYXXW010000081.1:0-10248 GCA_964469115.1 uncultured Melioribacteraceae bacterium | reverse complement strand
CCATGAACAGGCATATTAAAATCTTACTGCCAGAGACGAGTGGACTTTACAATCTAATCATCAGCAGCCAAGAGGGAACAAGTTATATGAAAGTGCTAAAGTTGTAATTTGATTTGCACCAGGAGCCCCCTTAACAAAAGCATCAAAAAACTGAAGGCTGTTTTTAAGGCAGCAGGACTTTGCAAGAAGTTGCCATTTCGGTATGAATACGCCAAAGATGATGCTCCAACCATTTTTTGGAAGCCGATGTGTGAGGAAGTTAGTAACCGTTGGGCAAGGAACTGTGCTGTGTCCATATTGTGTGACCAAGGGCATCGTGACGAAAAGATGTTACAGCACTATCGTAGTGTGCACAAAAATGTGGTGGTCAATATGCTTGAAAATACCACACCTGAAGTTGCTTACAACTCAGTTGATATCTAATAGACAGAATTACAGTATTTCTTAAAATTCGGATTCCACTGAATCAAAACCAACACGCCGTAATTTCGCCATTGCACTGTTATGTTATGATTGGCAACTGTTGGTTTGGGAGTATAATGGTATAACAAAAACAACAAGTATGGGTAGTAAAATTTCTCTCATTGTTGGGAGAAGTTATTTTTTTGTTGCTTAACAATCTATAAACAATACATTGAAAATAAAGGTATTATTTTAGCATTCAAACAATTGAGCTCTTGAATAATTAGATACGGTTTCCTTATTATATTATGTAAATAATTCTAATTTTAGGGAGTATTAATCCTAAAAGATATTTTTATAATGAAAAGAGTAATTATAAAATGCATTCATACAATTCTTGGAAATCGTTTAGCATACAAATTAGGTCGTTCTTTATATATGCATGCTAGAAATGAATCTGGTCACATAATGAGTGAAGATGGCGAGTATCGCGTACAAAATGAGTTAATTAAAATATTTCCATTAGAAAATGGTAAGATGGTAGTATTTGATGTTGGCGCAAATAAAGGTCAATGGACGGTTTCACTGTTAAATTTGATTCCACTGCAAAAAGAAAATAATATTGAAGTTCATGCTTTTGAACCAATTGGTGAAACATTTCAAACCCTAAAGGAAAATATTGAGAATCATCCTTTTGCTAAACAAGTTAAATTGCTAAAAAATGCATGCTCAAGTAAATCAGGAATTACGAAAATGTTTATTGCTTCAACAAACTCAGGTTCAAATTCTATGCATCAGGGTGAAAAGCATACTGGATTGTTATCAGAATCAATTCAAATGGTAACATTAGATAAATATTGTGAAGAGAACAACATCGCAAGAATTCATTTCATTAAATCAGATACAGAAGGTAATGAGGTTGATGTAATTAGAGGTTCAGAAAGACTTTTCAGAGAAGAAAAGATAATGGTATTTCAATTTGAATATAATCAGATATGGTTTAATTCAAGGTATTTTATGAAAGATGTATTTGATTTTTTGGATGGATTGCCATATATAATTGGGAAAATAACATCAAAAGAGTTGTTAATGTACCGCAAATGGCATCCCGAAATTGAAAGGTTTTTCGAAAGCAATTACATTATTATCCATAAAGACGCATTAAGTTGGTTTAATCATAAAATTGGGAGTTTTGATGAAAACTATTACTATGTACCAGAGAATTGATTCTTCTGAGAGATTACATAAAATGTTAATTTAGAAAGCAGGATGTTGGAGATTTAGCCAGCCTGATTCAGCATTCCATATTTCATGGCAATTCTTTTGGTTTTGATGATGGTTTTGTTGCTGGCGGATGTAATTTACGACTAATGTTCGTCATAATACATTGGTATGCAGCATACTACAGATTTATTGGCCTATGTGAAATACATAAAAATGAGTCTTGGTCACTCGAAGTTTGTGTATTGGACACTGAAAGCATGAGATGATGTCGGTGAAAGCGAAATCCTGAAAAAAGATGTACAATCAAGGTGTGCTAGAAAACAAAACGCCCCGTAAACATTGAGATTACGAGGCGTTTGTTGCAGTCCGTAGGGGAATCATAATACCCATATATATCGCTTAAACCTTTGTATTGACAGGTATATGGCCTATATTTGAAGGTGTCTAAAAAAGGTGTCTAAAATATGAAACTACCTTACAAAGTAACTCGAACGCTAAAGCGATACGAAGGCAAAAATGGAAAACAAGTAATGATACGCATCAGAAGCAGCCTGTTCAAGGATATTGAAATTCCGGTGTATGATTTCATGGATGGAAAAAAAATCCGAATCAGTGTAAAACCAGAGCACTGGAGTAAAGGAACAATTATCGGTGGTAAGTATTATAAACCGATTAGGGATTTAAATTTGCACATGGCAAATATTGAACATTTTGTCAAGGATGCCATTTACACTTTATTTCAACAAAAAATAATCCCTACACGTGAAAATGTATTGGAATGTACCTATATATTTTTTGAACCTTTTAACACAAAATACCTTTCAGAGAAAGATGGATTTTTAACTTTCAATTTATCTGGTGGGGGTTCTGGATTGGACGATGATGCTCTGAATTCACCTTTCATGAAAGAGCTTAGGGAAGTGAAAGGAAATGAAGACTTGCTAAAGAGGGAGTATATTTTGGATTTTTGGGATGAGTTCATAACGAAGTATGCACCTGATGAGTATGGCGTAATCCAACCGTCAATCTTTAGATACATTGAAAGAACAGGTGATAATTGTAGAGCTAGGGATTTTAATAGCTTATGGTTAGAGAGGTACTTTACATTTATTATCAAAAAAGGGTATCAAAAAAAAATAAAGAATGGTGAGCGTCAATGCTTTTACGAGGTTTCAACGGTGGAGAAGTACTTGAAAATTATGAGGGGATTCGGGAAGTGGCTTTTTGAGGAAAAGGAGGTGATAAATACAGAAGATTATAAGCGATTCAAATTAAGAAATTCGAAATCAAAAAAATCATCATTGTTAAAAATATCATCCAATCCATTTAAAAACACCCATGCACTTCTAAAGAAGGAGTTTGATGATTTGTTCTTCTTTAAATTTGACAACCAAAATGATGCTCTCATTAGGGACCTATTTATCCTTCAAACGTGGTTTGGTGGATTACGAAAATCAGATTTTTTTAACCTAACAAAAGATAATATTTCGATCCTTGATGATGAGGTACAAGTTCAGTTTGAACAGCAGAAGACAGACACAAAAGTGGTTAATATGGCCAACAAGCATTATGTAACCCCGATAATTTTAAAGTATGGTAACAAACTACCGGATTTTCCATCGTCAAATAAGTTTAATGCCCGGCTGAAGGTAGTTTTCAAGATAGCAGGGTTGGATAGAAAGTTACCGTTTCGTTTCGAGCTATCAAATGAAGATAAGCCACGGACAGAGTATTTTGAGATGCATAAAAAAGTGAGCAACAGATGGGCAAGAAATTGTGCAGTGAGCATACTCGTTGAAATGGGATATAACGACCATTATATCAAAAAATTTACGGGACATACAGATGTAAAGATGCTACGTTACTACAGGGATGTTCATAAGCTCCAAGTCAAAGAAATGCTGAACGAAGTAATTCCTATCCGAAAACAATAGCAAAAATTTCATTTTATAAAAAATTACAAAAAAATATAATTGACAAAAGGTGAATGAAATTTTGGTAGCCGGATATATGCATGGTGTTACCCGGCTTTATGGAGGGGGTGCTTTAATTAAAAAGAAATGTCTTCGGGATACCGAAATATAACACCTGCCTACCCACACCCCTCAACGCCTACCTATTCACCCCCTCAACACCCGGCTCTCCACCAATGCTTCATTTCTCCCACAGTTCCAATAGAGCCGTTTCCCGATGAATAATGCCAAAGCTATAAGATATTATTTAGGCAAGTGTTAGTGCAATTTTCGGCTTCAAAACAGCGTCAGGAAGGATTTAAGGCAGTAAAAAGGAACTGTCAACTTATATCACTCAATATGTTGGTGCGGAATTAGTTTAGTTAATTGAGAGTAAGCTATCGATTTGTTTATAAGCCTCCTTTGTTTTGGGATCAGGAGCATTTTTATCATACACTTTCCCGCTCTTGTTGATCATAACATATGTGGGAATGCCTGTAATTTCAAATTCATTTCTCCAGATTTTCGTTTCTTCCTCATTTAGTATGATATGGTTTCCCTCAATATTGTGTTTTTTAATGGCATTAATGAGGTTGGCTTTCTGGTCCGAATTACCGATATACAATACTACAAGATTTGAGTTTTTATAATGTTCTGCCAATTCTTTAGTGTACGGAATACCTTTTAAGCAAGGAGAACACCAACTTGCCCAAAAGTCCAGATACACTACTTTATTCTCAAATTGGCTTAACACGTCCATTGGTCTTTGTTGATCGGTTGAAATAAAGTTCACATTTTCACTGAGAGTTTGATTCATTACCTCAAGATAATCTGCATGCAAACCGGATGTCTTTACCACCATTTCCGGAGATTTACAATCAACAAGATACTTTTCATAATATTCAACAGCAAAACCATCATTATTCTTGAGTAAATCTGAAATAAATATGGTTAGAATCACATCCTTAACTTTTCCAGTTAATTTTTCAATAATTGTGTGGTAATAGGTATCAAAGTATGCCGTATTATCGTTCGAGCTTGAGTGTGATATTCCTTTGGCATTTACCTCATGTAGAATGTAAAGCAAGATAGCTTCATTATATGAACGGCTAACTTGGATCGCTTCTTGATCATTGAGTTTTAGTGTTTGGAAGAATTGGAAAGCAGAATCCCCCGGATTAACTTTTAAATCATACGCACGGTAGCACAGACTAGAAAACTTTCTGTAATTGATCACGGAATTAAGCCACAGCACTTCTTTCTTGTTTAATTTCTCTGAACTGTTGAAGTCCTCAAGCATCATTAATGAAATCGATTGTAGGCTGTCCAATCCATTCTTAAAAAGCGAATAGGAGTCACTATGCTGACGTAGTTCATTATATGCACTATTGTAAAAATTACTCAACTTGAGATAGAAAGCATTTAGACTACCGTTAATTCCATTAAATTCCAATGTCTTTTTCGTATCATCGCAGTTCGCTGAAAGGTTTATTTCGCCACCTTGTGTAAGAATAACACTTGTATGGAAATTGAAGTTTTCACTCATTAATGTAACCATACTTGGGTATTCCATTTTTATTGGGATAGAAAATGTCCCATCTCTGTTTATTGTAAAAACGTCATTGTATCCAGTTGGCGTAATCCTAGTTATTGGATCACGGCCGATAATAATCGAAATTGTTGTGTCTTGGATATTTGTTAGTCTACCTGTTATTGTAGTAGGGAGGTCTTGATTACAGCTAGAAACTATTAAGGGAATACTGAGTATCAATAGCAAGATGTTTCTCATCGTAATAATTTATTGTAGCCATTCTTCCCAAATGGCATGTTGTTGAGGTATTATCTATGATACGATAAATCTACTGATTGTTTTGGATATAGTAAGAGTTGCAAAGATTTTCATTGATCAGAGCAAATATTTCTGTGAAAATGGTATTCATTTTTCAATTCGGATGTAGAGGTAATTGTCTATAAAAACCAAATTTGCATTTCCACTAGCTCAACAATTATTGATGCATAGATCACCAAGGGTGTCTTTTCAACATTGTTGATGATTACATATTACAAATGCTAAAGTTTAAGATAAATATCTCCTAATTCTTCTTGCTTAATGCCAAGGTATATTTTGGTAATTTTTGTATTACTGTGGTTAAACAATTCAGAAAGAAGTATAAGGGATTTCTCCGAATAATTATTCATTGTCCAGACGTGGCGACCCAATGTTTTACGGAAAAAATGGCTTGATGTACTGTTCAAAGGTATATTGAGTTTGTATTGCTTAGCTATGTCTTTTAATTTCCGATTAACGTACTGAATATTAATCGGTTTGGTTTTATATCTATTGATAAATAGGTATTCATCATTGTTGGTAATCTTCAACTTATGATATAATCTGACGATTATTTCCCGGAGAGTTGGGTTTAACATTATTTTTCTGTCTTTTTTTGTTTTTCCTTCCGTGACTAAAATGTGATCATGCGTGAGCACATCGCTCCATCGTAATTTCAATAAATCGCTTATCCGCAAGCCTGTGAAGCAACCTACAGCAATAAGTAACTGGAATTTGTATTGACTGTCCCTTTCAAGTTTTTGGAGTAGTACCAGCATTGAGTCCCATTCCAAAAATGATGCTGTTGTTGATTGACCTTTAAGTCCCATAGTGTTTGATTTAAGTATCAAAAATATACTATAATATACATAAGTGATACGAAAAATAAACAATAAAGTTACGAAACGACTGTAATTTGCAGATATTCAGCGGCATATATAATCTGAACTGGTATCACTTACTACAGAAGTGATACTTAAAGTGGTTATTATTAATGGAATTGCCCATCAGGGAAAATCAGAGCATTATCCAACATGCTGCTCTTCATTAATTTCATTTCACGTAATCGATGTTCCGCCAGAAAAAATTGGTATTGGATCAATACCATTCTTCCGGAACATATAGTCAATTTTAACGTTCATCCAATCTACCAGATCAAAATCTCCGGCCGTTGTTTTTATCACTTTCACATAATCCATTGTTGTTGAACACGCAGGGTCTTCTCTCACTTTCCCCAATGAGAACGTAATTGATCGTTTGGCTTCATTTCTCTTGCGTGGGGCAACAGGAACTTTGGTTAAATAATTAATTTGTTTTGGTAGTCTGTTCCACTTAAATAGTGGTCTCTCCGTCCCCTTATTAAAAGCATGTTCCTTACGATGATTTCGCAAAAATTCCAGTTTAACATACTTAAATATCAACCACTTTCTTACTTCTTTCTCAAGCAGCTCGGATAATATTTCTGGCTTTGACAAGTCCTTTAGTGATAGAGAGGGATACATCTTTAAGATTTTCCAACCAAGACTGATTTCAAAACGGTAGACATTTTCCTTTTCTAGTCCATTCAAATGCCAGAAGTCCAGTATGTATTCTTTCCCACTGTATTTTATCTCTTGTGATTTATTATAGACCCGTGCGAACTTTTCACTGGACTTACTGCCGATTGTATACATATTCCACATCAACGTCTTTTTTTTGAAATCCTTTGGTGTGATCATTAATGCCTCGTTGTTTATTTGAATAGTCCTGTTACGGAAATATCCCCGACAACTTTCACAAATCTTGATATTACTGACGCTGTCCACAGCAATATCGAGATGATTGAAACGAGCGATTTTTAAGCTCAATAAATGCAATAAATATTCAACCTGATCACTCCAGTCCTGCGTGTATAATAAGTGATTGGATATTTTGATCAATAGTTCTGATGCCTTATAATTTTCGTTGGTTGGGTACATATATATATCACACATCTCAATTCCCTTATAAATTATTCGGTAACAATAATAAAAGTTGGGATTGTGATGCATAATTACTTTATCAATGATCACATCTGGATGTGGTATTTGTTCCATGCTGAATCTTTCATCATTTGGTACACAAACAAATTGTAACCAATCAAGAGCAATTGTGTATTTGTATGAGAATATTTCACGTTTATTCTTTGGATATGTTTTATTCAAAGCATTTGACGTTGAAGGGTTTTGATTCTTGAGAGCAGTTTTAATACGGGGAAATGAACTAGCATAATTTATACTAAAAAAACTTTCACTTATTCCGGATGAAAACGTATTTATATAAGGATTGTTGAACATTATTTCTGGTTTTTAATACAATGATTCTTTCAAAATCCCTCACGTTCTGGTGGGGGATTTTTCATAAATACATTTCATTTTATGTAAAAGTGATCCTTTTGTGATTTTTTCTTGGGATTATAATTTTTTATAAAAGTGATTTCCAGCATGAAATTCTTGTAAACAGATATGTCTGTTGGACACCTATTTTGTTTTTTGGATAAAAAAACACTTACTCAAGTGGAGAGTATGCCGGGATCAATGTTATTTAGTAGAGTTTACCATTATTCAAGATGTAATAAATGTTGAGGAAATGATAATTAAAGTACTTGTATTTTATAATAAGCAGTATATGTATTATATACAATATATATCTAAAGTATAAGTATAAGTGAAATTATATTAATATGCAGAAAGGATTGGAGCAAATCTGGACCCTTTCCTGCATAAATTTGAATACAGCTCACTTGGCACAACTAAAAGTTCAGTAGTTGTTGAATTAATTAAAACGTATTCATTGGTTAATCATGCTAGTTCACAATGATCTCAATGTTATACGAAATATATTTTGGACGCTAGATACAGTCATAGTAATTTGAGAATCATAACTATTCTGAACTGGTAAAACGTTTTGTAAATAGTTGACATTTAAATTAATATGCTATTTTTATATGTCAATAGTGATGACTTATGTCCGTTAACAAATTCTTCAGTAATTATTTCATCGAGAAAACCAGTTTGCAGTTAAAAATGCTCCGCATTAATGAAGAATTCGGTGATCTCCCTGTTGGCAGTACACAAAACAATATAATCTATAGTCTCCATCGATTTGCATCAACCAGACCCTTATGTTACATCAATAGGGATACAACCAAATCTTTGATCAAACTTTTCAGTGAAAACGCTGATCATTTTCTCAATACCCTTAAATCAGAGAATGTAGGTATAACAAGTGCAGTATTTTCACTTTTGCAAAAAGCACCAAGTTGGAACATTGAAATAAAATCTGATTCTAGCACACCAAATGGCATCAGGGATTTCGAATTGATATGGCATCCGGAATACGTGAGGTATTTCGAACATGTTTATAGAAAACTTATCCGTGTGCCACTAGGGATCATGGAATGCAAGAATAATAAAAAGTTGCGAGATGCAAATATTAATGCACAAATAGAATCACTTGAGAAGAATGGATTGAAAGATTTGTCGAGAGGGTGCAGTAAGGTAATGCGCAATGCGATCTCACATGGTAAGGTATACTATGAAGGATTACAAATTAAATATGTAGATACGAAGGAGACAGAAGTATTATATTCAACTGAGGTGCTCAGGAACTTTGATCATTTGATTGAGAACTGCCATGCAGTTATTATTTCCATATTGATTGCATTAAACAATCTTGAGCAAGTATCTAGTCGGCTACTCGATCTTCAATTACCTTTTGGTATAATATTTTTAGTTGCAGATGGCATTATCTCACATGATGATTTTCAGTTCGAATATGCTTACGAGAATATCATACAGGAAAATACGAAACAACTTCATGTTGCTTGCAAAACAGGTTCATTGGGTCGAGCAACCCAAATCACTCATGCAATAAATGTTGCATGGAAATTCCAAATGTTCTTCAAATCTTATGATAGATATGCATTTAGTATTGAATGTGGAAGACAATTACCAAATTCATTATTTCTCAATGGGGTGAAACTTCAGGAGGCAATAAATAATGATGTGGATTTACCAGCATTGCAAAGTGTGATTGATACAAATATGTTGTGGTTTGGTGTGTCTACATTCAAGAACAAAATGCACTACAGAAAAGTATTTATTCGTGTACTTTGGAGACTCATGAAGAAAGAGTACGTGAATAATCTGAAGGAACATGGATGGCGTTTACACCACTCCCGGTATGAAGTAAGAAACGTTGAAAATAGGAGTGCAGGTAAAATAAGAAGAGTGAAAGCACAGGTTTTATTAACAAATAAATCCAACGATTATACACAGATTAGACATATTATCCGGCATGTAGTAAAGAAGTTGAGAAAGAAAAGGCTTCCTGCCTTACATCTTGGTAGAGTAGGTGTTTGGAAGAGGAAACCCAATTATGTGTGGGTTGATTTTTTTTCAGAGAACAAATCCCTACGATCGTATGAAGGTCATATGTTTTCTTCATACTATGTTTTTGGAGCAGAATGGATTCGAAAAAAAAAGGATATACCAATTCTTATCAAGTCTCCGGATATGATCGTGGGTAAAACCAGAATTAAATTAAACCAAAAGTCAGATCAAATTACAGTTAGTGCAAATAAGAACAATGATTAAATCCATGAGGAAATCTCTCTTCAATGGCATGGAGTAGAACTATAGTCCTTGGACTACATACCCAAAATGTAGAACATATCATTCAGTAAGAGGGTAGTAGGCACATGAAAGAAGGAGAGCAGATTGTTGCCGGGAAACCCAGCTTAGGTGTCCAATCAGGGCGTCTAAAAAAGCAGAATGCCCCGTAAACATTGAGTTTACGAGGCATTTGTTGCAGTCCGTAGGG
>CAYXXW010000080.1:0-10262 GCA_964469115.1 uncultured Melioribacteraceae bacterium | reverse complement strand
TTTGGAGAGTATTCATTGCCCCAATGGATCCGCCATCATTTAGAACATTCACCTTACTGTAGGTTGATGTTAATTTGACTTGAAGATTGGAAATCGGATTTAAATAGTTAGTAAGCTCGGTTTTTATTTCAACCGTTTCACCTGACTCAAAAATTCCATCATTATCACCAATCTCAATGAATTCAACTTTCGAAAGTCGAACGGATTTAGAGGTATTATTTGAAAGTGCTTTGAAAGCATTAATTCTTCCTTTGCCAAGTTTATTTGTATAACCGGGATTAATTGCATCTACATTATCTGTATTGATTCTTATCTGTTCAGCAATTTGTAATGGTGTAAAGTTTGGGAATTGGCTTTTAACAAGTGCCGCTAGACCAGCAGTAATTGGAGAAGCCATTGATGTTCCTTGCTTCTTTACATAAGAATTATTTTGCCAAGTTGAATATATTCCTACACCCGGAGCAGTTACATCTAATTTGGTGCCATAATTTGACCAACTTGGTTTTTGATCTACGAAGCTTGTTGCTCCAACCGATAAGACACCATCATAACTTGAAGGATAAAAATTCCTTGAAGAACCATCATTCCCAGCTGCGGCAACCACTAATGCTCCTTTTGATGTAGCATAATCAATAATTGCTTGTGAAGCAGAGGATTTGTTGTATCCGCCCCAACTGCAGTTTATAATATCAGCACCATTATCTGCTGCATATTTAATTCCTTCGTACCCGTAAGCAATAAGCGCAGTCCCTAGATCGTTTCTTAAATCATTGCGTGAAGTCTTAACCGGCATAATTTTACTTTTATATCCGATTGAAGCAATACCAATTCCATTATTTGTTGATGCTGAAGCCAGACCTGCAACATGAGTCCCATGATCTGCTCTATCTTCAATAGGATCATTATCGGGCGTTCCATCCCATCCGCCAAAATCCCAGCCTCTTATGTCATCAATAAATTCATTCCCATCATCGTCAACGCCGTTGTTTTCTATTTCATCTGAATTCACCCAAATATTTGCAGCTAAATCTTCGTGGAGCCAATCAACACCGGTATCAATAATAGCAATAATTACATCTTCACTTCCTTTACTTATATCCCAAGCGGCATTCGCTTTAATTACATCGAGGTGTTCGACCTTTAAAGTGTCTGGATCATTATAAACTGGATCATTCGGATCAAAAGCCAATTCATACAAATAATGTGGTTCAGCCCATTCGATATTTTTGTTCTTCAAAATTTCTTTGGCTAAGTAAATTGGATTGTATGGAGTAGAGAATTTTAACGTAAATATTTTAGCAAGTTCAATTTCCTTTTCACTTGATTCTTTTTGTGAGTTTGTAAAAGTTGTTGAGACACTTTCGATGTTAAATTTAGAATAAAATGAAGACGTTGATTTGCTTAATAAAGCCGTTTGGTTTTTATATTTAACAATAATCCGATCAGCAAAATAGTATTGGCCACCATCATTTATAACATTAGGTTGAGCAATATATACCGATCCCAGTATGATATAAATTATTACATAAATTAAACGTTTCATTTTTTCTTAACCGTTATAAATAAAAAATTAAATTAATGAATTGTGAAATAAAAGTCACGATACAAAAAACCCCGCAAAAAGCGGGGTCAATAATAAATATTTGGCAACTATTTTTAAACTTTATCTAAAGCTTGTTTTAAGTCATCCAAAAGATCGTCGACATTTTCAATACCAACAGAAAGTCTTACAAGTCCATCTGTAATTCCGGCTGATTCTCTAGCTTCTTTTCCCATTGTTAGGTGCGTCATGCTTGGGGGATGCTGAATCAATGTCTCTACACCGCCAAGGCTAACAGCAAGCTGACAAAGTTCAACAGAGTTCATAAATTTCTTGCCGGCTTCAATTCCACCCTTAAGCTCGAAAGAAATCATTCCGCCTGGTGCAGAATGCTGTTTTTGGGCAACTTCGTAGTTAGGAAATGATTTTAATCCGGGATATCTTACCCATTCAATTTTGGGATGAGATTCTAAAAACTCGGCAATAACAATTGCGTTCTCAGAATGTTTTTTCATTCTTAAAGCCAAGGTCTTCAATCCTCGATGAACCAAAAAAGCATTGAAAGGATCGATTACTCCACCAAGCTGATTTAACGTTTTTCTAAAGTGTTTATAGGTTTCGTCATCTTTCACAACAATAACTCCAGCAACAACGTCAGCATGACCGTTTAAGAACTTTGTCATACTATGAACAACAATATCAACACCAAACTTTATTGGCTGTTGCAATACCGGGCTCATAAAAGTATTATCAACAACCACCAAAGTATTATGCTTGTGTGCTATTTCAGATACTTTTTCAAGATCGGTTGTTTCAAGTGTTGGATTTCCAGGTGTTTCAATGTAAATAACTTTTGTATTTGGTTTTAATGCTTCTTCAACTTTTTTTGTATCAGAGGTATTAACAAAAGTCGTTTCAATATTGAATCTGTTCATAACCGTTGCAAGCAAAGTGTTTGTTGGTCCGTATACAGATTTAGAACAAATCACATGATCACCAGCATTTAACAAAGCAGCAAAGACCGTATGGATAGCTGCCATGCCGCTACCACATCCCAAAGCTTTGTAGCCACCTTCCAAGGCAGCAACGGAATCTTCCATTGCTTCAATTGTCGGATTCAGCATTCGACTGTAAATATAACCCTTTTGCTTCCCGGCAAATAATGATCCGCCATGATCAGCTGATTCAAATTTAAATGTTGAAGTTTGATAAATTGGCGGGACAACAGGCCCATGCTCATATTCTCCAATTCCAGAATGTACACATTTTGTTTCGATGTTTAACTTTTCATTTGATTTCATATTTTAAATTCCCAAATTTTCTTCGTCGGAAACGACCTCATCTCCATTTGTTCCTTCATCGTCACTCACAACTTTAGCAACGTCTGCAATTGAGTCGCCTTCCTTAAGATTTATTAATTTAACTCCTTGTGTTGCCCTACCCATTACCCTTATTTTTTTTACGCCTTGTTTAATAACCATTCCAGAGTTAGTTATAATAACTAGTTCGTCATTATCATTAATTTCCATTATAGAAATTAAGTTTCCAGTTTTTTCACCTGTCTTAACGGTTATAACACCTTTTCCGCCTCTTCGAGTTATTCGATAATCATCAATACTGCTGCGTTTTCCATATCCTTTATTGGTAACCACGAGTAATGATGACATGGAACGAACAACTAGGAAGCCTATAACAATATCTCCAGCTCCCAATCTAATACCTCTAACACCAGTAGCTGTTCTTCCCATCTCACGAACATCTGATTCGTTAAAACGTATTGCCAAGCCTTTTTTAGTTCCAATAACAATATCATTGTTTCCATCAGCCAGTTTTACTTCAATTAACTTATCACCTTTAACTATATTAATAGCATTTATGCCACCTTTTCTTACATTTGAATAAGCCGACAATTTAGTTTTCTTGATTGTACCATTCTGAGTTACCATTACAATTGATTTATCATCAACAAATTCTTTTACTGTAACAAAAGCTGTAATTTGTTCATCTTTCTCTTTTTCAACAAGATTTTGAAGAGACCTTCCTCTAGTAGCACGCCCACCTTCAGGTAATTCATGAACTTTTTTCCAATAACACTTACCTTTGTCCGTAAAGAACATTATATAATGATGAGTTGAGGCAACAAACATATGTTCAATAAAATCTTCATCCTTTGTGCCAGCTCCTGAAACTCCTCTTCCACCCCTAGCTTGTTTTCTATAACCGCTAACAGGGAATCTTTTTATGAAGCCAGAATGGGATATAGTAACAACAACATCTTCTTCAGCAATTATATCTTCGAGTGAAAATTCTTGATAATTTTTAATTATTTCTGTTCTTCTTTCATCGCCGTATTTATCTCTTAGAGCAATTAACTCGTCTTTTATAATATTATTTCTTTTTTGTTCATTATCCAGAATCCCTCTTAATCTTTCAATCAATTTAATAATTTCTTTATATTCATCTTCTATTTTCTTTCTTTCCATACCGGTTAAACGTTGTAAACGCATATCCAGTATAGCCTTTGCTTGAATTTCGCTTAACTTAAATTTAGCCATTAAACGAGTTCTAGCAGTCTCAACATCTTTAGATTTCTTTATTGTTTCAATTACTTGATCAATATTATCTAAGGCGATTATGTAACCTTCTAAAATATGTGCTCGTCTTTCAGCAGCATCCAACTCATATTGTGTTCTTCTAATAAGAACTTCCATTCTATGAGTTAGAAAATGCATCATTGTTTCTCTTAAAGTGAGTACTTTCGGAGCGCCATTTACCAATGCAAGCATAATTACACCAAATGTTACTTGCATTTGTGTGTGCTTAAATAATTGGTTAATTATAACTTCTGGTTGAGAACCTCTTTTTGTTTCAATTACCACTCGCATTCCATCTCTATCAGACTCGTCTCTAATATTAGAAATCTCTTGAACTTTTCCATCTCTAACTAAATCAGCAATTTTCTCAATTAAGTTCGCTTTATTTACTTGAAATGGTAACTCAGTAATAATTATACTTTCTCTATCATTTTTATGAGTCTCAACATTTGCACGAGCTCTAATTATTACTTTTCCACGACCAGTAGTAAATGCAGATTTTACACCCTCATACCCAAAAATTATTCCGCCTGTAGGAAAGTCAGGAGCTGAAACATATTCTATCATTTCTTCATTTGTTATTTCTGGTTTATCTATCATTGCAACTAGTCCGTTCACAACTTCAGTTAAGTTGTGTGGAGGAATATTTGTTGCCATACCAACCGCTATACCTGAGGCACCATTTAATAGCAAGCTAGGTAGATAGGCAGGCATTACTGTTGGCTCTTGAAGAGAATCGTCAAAGTTAGATGAAAAATCAACTGTGTTTTTGTCTAAATCCCGGAGAATCTCATCAGATATTTTGGCCAATCGTGCTTCTGTATAACGCATTGCAGCAGGTGAGTCACCATCGATAGAGCCAAAGTTTCCTTGCCCATCAACAAGAGGATATCTTAATGAAAATTCCTGCACCATTCTAACCATACTTTGGTAAACGGCCGAATCTCCATGGGGATGGTATTTACCAAGAACTTCACCAACTATTCTTGCGGATTTTTTATATGGTCTGTTATTTGCCAATCCTAATTCATGCATACCATAAAGTATTCTTCTATGAACAGGTTTTAATCCATCTCTAACATCAGGCAATGCTCTCGAAACAATTACAGACATTGCATAATCAATGTAAGAGGATTTCATTTCGTCTTCTAGCGCAACTGGTAATACTTTTTCAAAAATTGTAGTCATTTGTGTTTTCGTTATTTTAGTTAAAAACTATACGTCTATTTTTGCATATTTAGCGTGTTTTTCTATAAATGCTCTTCTCGGCTCAACTAGATCACCCATTAGAGTTTCAAATATTTTATCAGCCGATGCGGCACTTTCTAAATTAACTTGTAGTATTGTTCTTGTTTCCGGGTTCATTGTGGTTGACCATAACTGCTCAGGATTCATCTCTCCAAGACCTTTATATCTAGAAATAGCTACTCCTTTTGGAAGATTGCTTTCTTCATTATTAATCTCTTTTGAGTTTCCATTTCCTCGCATCCTGTCAAGAATTTTATCTCTTTCCTTATCATCGTAGGCATAAACTTCTTCTTTCCCTTTCTTTATTTTGTACAAAGGGGGCTGAGCAATATAAACATGTCCGGATGTTATTAGGTCTTTCATTTGTCTATATAAGAATGTCAATAACAGGGTTCTAATATGACTTCCATCCACATCAGCATCAGTCATTATTATTATTTTACCATATCTGGCTTTTTCAGGATTAAACTCAGCGCCAATTCCAGCGCCGATTGCTGTTACCATAGTTTTTATTTCATCGTTGCCTAATACTTTGTTGAGGTTTGCTTTTTCAACATTTAATATTTTCCCTTTAATTGGTAAAATCGCTTGAAACCTTCTATCTCTGCCTTGTTTAGCAGAACCACCCGCTGAATCTCCCTCAACAATATATATTTCACAATGTTCGGGATCTTTAATAGAACAGTCGGCTAGTTTTCCGGGAAGATGCATTGAATCAAGAGCACTTTTTCTTCTTACTAGATCACGAGCCTTTCGTGCGGCTTCTCTAGCTTCTGCTGATCTCATACATTTTTCAATAATTTTTTTAGCAATCGCAGGATTTTCTTCTAAATAATCAGAAAGCTTTTCACCAACAATACTTTCAACAATGGATTTTACTTCACTATTCCCTAACTTTGTTTTTGTTTGCCCTTCAAACTGAGGTTCCATTACTTTAACTGATAGAACAGCTGTAAGTCCTTCTCTAAAATCATCACCGGTAAGAGTAACTTTTGAGTTTTCTTTAATTATTTTATTTTTAGTAGCATAAGTATTAAAAGTTCGAGTTAACGCAGTCTTAAATCCAACAAGGTGAGTTCCACCTTCATGAGTATTTATATTGTTTACATAAGTACAAATATTGTCAGAGTATGCATCATTATATTCAAACGCAACTTCCACTGGAGTATCATCTTTTTCCCCTTCAATATATATTGGTTTGTGAAAAGCTGTTCTATTCTCGTCTAAATATTTTACAAACTCTATTAGGCCGCCTTTATAATGAAATGATTCATCTTCCTCTTCAATTTCGTCCTTAATGTTTATTGTAATGTTTCTATTTAAGAAAGCTAATTCACGCATTCTTTCGGAAAGAGTATCAAATTTAAACTTGGTGGTATTAAAAATTGTATCATCAGGCATAAAGGTTACCTTTGTACCAGTATCATTCTTTTTGGTTTTCCCAATTTCTTTTACTTTTTCTTTAGGAATACCCCGTTCATATTCTTGAAAATAAATAACTCCACCTCTTCTTACTTCAACTTTGAGCCATTTTGATAGAGCATTTACAACAGAAACACCAACGCCATGAAGTCCACCGGAAACTTTATATGAACTTTTATCAAATTTTCCACCAGCATGAAGAACTGTCATTACTACTTCTAGTGCAGATACTTTTTCAACGGGATGAATATCAACTGGAATACCACGCCCATAATCGATAACCGTTACGCTTCCATCTTTATTGATCGAAATATCAATCATGTCATTAAAACCACCAAGGGCTTCATCTATACTATTATCAACAACTTCGTTGACTAAATGATGCAAACCTCTTGAGCTGATATCTCCAATGTACATGGCAGGTCTTTTTCGTACTGCTTCAAGTCCTTTCAACACATTTATATTTGTTGCGGTGTACCTTTTTTGAGCTGCCTCTTTAGTCACTTTGTTTTCCTATAGATATTTCTAAAATTTGTAAACTTTACATCGTTAATTATTTGCAGATTAAAATGTTTGTTTATTTTTTCAATCATCATTTTTTTTCTTAAGTGTAATTCATTTCTAAGTACCGAATTATCAACGGTTAAATAGAGAATTCCTTTGTGAACATTTGATGGTTTAATAACCTTGTTGAATTCCGGAAAAATTTCACCAAACATTACAACAACATCATTTTCCTTAACGGATTTTCTAAAATTTGAAAATCCCTTTTCGCCAGTAAGAACCTCAGCTAAACTTTTGAAATCTTTAGGCATATGCTGCTTTACCATTTGTCATATTAATCACAGTATCAGATTTAGTTTTATTTAAGTTTTCGAGCTTTGAAAAATCCGTCATTGTAATAAATGCTTGTCCAATTTCCTTTAAGTACTTACTTATTCTTTCAGCCCGAAAAGAATCTAGTTCTCCAAAAACATCATCCATTAAAAATATTGGGGTAGTTCCGAGTTTATCCTTAATGTAAAAAAACTGACTAAACCTAAGAGCAATTTGGAATGTTTTATTTTGCCCTTGAGAGCCGAATTTTCTTAGATCCAGTTTATCAATAAAAAAGTCAAAATCATCTCTATGCGGTCCGATTAAATTTCTTGCTCTTCGTAATTCATATGATCTAGTTTCTTTTAATTTTTGTTTGAACTCCAACTCTATTTTATCTTCCAAAACCCCAATGGATGAATTGTAAGTAATTTCAGGGATCTCTTTTAGGTCCATTATGTGTTCATAAGGTTGCTTGATATAATCGTTAAATTCTTGCACAAAACTTCGCCTATGCTTTATAATTTCGGTTCCAATTTTTACCAAGGAGTTTGTCCATGCCTCCAGTTGATCGAATAGATTAGCACTATTATTATCTTTAATTTTAGATAGAAGAGAAGATCTATGACGCAGAATCTTATTATAATCCATCAATAATTTAAGGTACGTGGCGCTTGCCTGAGAAATAATTGAATCGACAAACCTCCTTCTTTCAATTGGCGGCCCTTGAGTTATTGCATGATCTGACTGGAGAAGAGCAACAACGGGAAACTTACCTATTATATCTGAAGCTTTATAAATTTGCTTCTCATCAAGAAAAATATTTTTTTTGTTGGCAACTGCTTCAAAAAATATTCTAACTTTATTTTTAGAATATTCAGAGAAATTACCGTTTATTTCAAAAAATTCCTCATTAAATTTTACAGCTTCTAAATCAGCAGAACGGTTAATACTTTTTGTTGTACAAAGGTAGTAAATTGCTTCAAGTAATGATGTTTTACCTTGTCCGTTTCCTCCGACTATGTAATTAATATTTTTAGAAAACTGTAATTGCGTATTGTTATGTAATCTAAAATTTTTAAGATCAATAAAATTTAAAACCATAATTAGTTATTTAACCGCACAGGCATCAGCAACATCATCAGTTCATAGTTCTCCTTTTCTTTGGTCGGTAAAATAATAACTGCTTTTGTGGCCGAATGTAACTTAAAAACAATTTTTTCTTCAAAACTTAAATGACTCAGCACATCATTAACGTAAGCTGAGTTAAATCCAATCTCTATAGGATCGCCTGTGTATTTACAAGTTATGTTTTCTGTTCCGGATGCTCCAAGATCTAAATCTTCAGCTGATATTTCCAAATTATCTTCTGAAATTGAAAATTTAACACGTCTAGTATTAGATGTTGAAAAAAGCATCATTCTTTTAATTGCATCGTGAATCTCTTTTGTATTTACTTCCATCGCAAATTCGTTTTCAAGTGGAATTACGCTAGAGTAATCAGGATATTTTTGCTTAATTAAACGAGAAATAAGTTCATATTCGTTGAGCTTAAAGGACATATGGGTTTTGCTCAAGAAAATCTTTACATCTTTTTCATCCAATATTTTTAACAACACCGAAGTTGCTCTTTCCGGCAAAATATAACGGACTTCGACATCGAGCTTAATATTTTTATTAAGTAAGTTAACCAAGCGATGACCGTCTGTTGCAACAAATCTTAATCCTTCATCGGTAAATTCAAATAGAGTACCCATCATAGCAGGTCTCATCTCTTCCTTACTAACAGCAAATGACGACTTTTCAAAAGCAAATCTAAGATCAGTTCCATTCATGCTTATTTCATTTAGATCTTCTTTCTCCAGATCTTCGCCGGGGAAATCCGGAATATCAGGATACTCTTCAGTATCAAGATAGCTTAAATTATATTTTCCATGATCTGTGTTTAAATTAGCTTTACCACTGCTTTGAATATCAAAACGAATGGTAGTGTCTTTTAACGATTTTACAACATCGTATAAAAGTTTAGCAGGTAAAAGAATTTTTAAGTTTTCTTCTGCGGCAATTTTAAGGGAAGACTTTAATGAAATTTCTAAATCAGTTGCATAAACAGTAAGAAGTCCGTCTTTTACTTCAAATAAAAAGTTCTCTAAAATAGGCATTGGAGTTCTTGATGGAACTGCAGGAATGATTTTAGAAAGTAATTTTTCAAGCTCTTTGCTGTTAACTTTAAACTCCATTAAATCCCTCATTTTTTAAAAGTTTTTAATATAGAAATATAGCAATTTTGAGCAATATTAACAATAAATTAAGCTCTTTAAAAGGAAGCAAATTGTTAAAAATAGCGAGAATTTTAGCGGATTAATTGATTAAAAACAATCAAATGCTTTATTAAAATATCATAGCAAATTTAATAAATTTATATCATGTTGGGATTATAAAATGTTAAAAAACAAGAAGTTATAAAATATATTTGTTTGGTCTTGTGAGATAAATATAATTGTATATTATTTTTAAAATACTTAGTTTTGTATTCTTTGTAAAATTAAGGTAAGTATAAAAATGAAAAGAACGTATCAGCCGAGTAATAGAAAACGTAAGAACAAACATGGGTTTAGAGCTAGAATGGCTTCTAAGAATGG
>CAYXXW010000079.1:0-10293 GCA_964469115.1 uncultured Melioribacteraceae bacterium | reverse complement strand
AAGAAACAGAATATAAGATAATTCTTGCTATCCTAGATAAACATCATTGGAATACTTTAAAGACCGCTAAAGAACTTCAAATCCACAGATCTACACTCTGGCGTAAGATGAAGAAATACGGGTTACTGCAAAAATAGTTTCTGTTGCACAAATGCAAAAAATTGTGCGACTCGTTGCATTATTGCAAAATTTTAAAAACCTAAAACAGAGATAAACCTATCATTCATGCCATTTTAGTCCATTTTTGAAACTAATTTTCTGGCTTGTTAATTGCGTCATTAATATTGTTTAATAATTAGATCTATGATTTATCGAGCTTTCAGATCTAATAGTTTGTTAAAGTAAAGTTTTAATAAAAAATATTTTGAAGAATTATGAGAACGATTTTAGTACCGGTTTTTAATGAAAGGATTTCATCTCGATTAGATTGTACCAAAAATTTTAAAGTCGTTAAGGTTGAAAAGAAAATAGTTCGGGATATTGAATCAGTGCAATTTATAGCTAAGAACAATTTAGAAAAATTGAATCTTATTCTTTCTCTTAAACCGGATACTATAATTTGTAACGGATTGACAGAGCTCTATAAAAATGAATTAAGTAAAAATAATGTTAATGTAATTCCATGGATTCATGGGCGGTTTGTTGATGTAGTAAATGATTATCTAAATGGAAAACTGAATTTGGTTCAATAAATAAAGTAATATCTAGATATTAATTGTGTCAGTAAAGGATGGGAGTAATACGATATGGTGCTTATGTTCAGTTGTTTGAAAAAAGTAAAGACTAATCTTATTTAGTCTAAGGAGTTGATAAAGTGGCTATTTATAAAAATCCAAAGGTGGATATAAAACGCAAGTATCGAAGATATCTTGAAGAAGGACTAATACTATCACTTATAATTGTAATATTAGGCTTTTTATATTTTCCAAAATTTGATGAGAAAGAATTAACTACAACCGATATGCAGGAATTAGTGGATGTTAAAGATGTTGTTGTAACCCAGCAAGAATCAGCACCACCCCCTCCGCCCAAACCAACTATTCCTATTGAAGTTCCACAAGACGAAGTACTGGAAGATATTGAGTTTACAGAAACCGAACTAAATCAGGAAGAAGTTGTAGAAGCTCCGCCACCGCCACTGGTAGTTGAGGAAGAGGAAGTTCAGCCTACTTTTTTTATTGCTGTTGAGGAAATGCCTGAACCAATTGGAGGTGTGATTGGAATTCAGAAAAGAATAGTATATCCTGAAATTGCAAAAAGAGCGGGTGTTCAAGGAAGAGTTTATATTAAAGCTTATGTTGATAAAAATGGCGAAGTTAAAAAGACAGAAGTTATTAAAGGAATTGGTGCCGGCTGTGATGAGGCAGCAGTAGCAGCAGTAATGAAAACTAAATTTAAGCCTGGAAAACAAAGAGGCAAACCGGTTAATGTGCAGGTTTCAATACCAGTTAGATTTGTACTTAGTAAGCATATTTAAACCGTCTTATGATATTAGGCTAATAATATGTTAAGGTTTTTAAAGGTTTTTGATACTACCAATAAAATAAAAAAAGGAAAATTCAAATGTTACCCTTAAGTGGCTATGCAAAAGCAAAAAAATATGTCAATTATCACTCAAAACTCTCTGATAAAGAAATACTTCAATTGAAGAAAAAATATCCAGGACCTTGTCTAACAATTTCGAGGCAGTGCGGTATTGATATAAGCAAACTTTGTGAAAGCTTAGTAAAGGAATTAAGCACTTTTTACCAAACAGATTGGGCTTACTTTGATAAACAGTTAATAAATAAAGTTATTTCAGATCATAATTTACCTGAAAGAATGCAGAAGTTTATGAGTGAAGAGAAAGTTTCTGCATTAAGCCAGATGTTAAATGAATTACTTGGTATACATCCACCAATATTGAAGCTTGTAAAAAAAATGATTAGAACTGTGTTAAACCTTGGGGAGCTCGGGAATGTGATAATTGTAGGCCGTGGTTCAAATATTATTACATCACACTTAAAAAATTCATTTCATATAAGATTGGTAGCCTCAATTGATTATAGAATTGCAAACCTTGCCAAGCTAATGAAAATAAAATCTGATGAAGCAAAGAAAATAATTATTAATGAAGAAAAAAATAGGAAGGCTTTTATTTCCAAAACTTTTCATTTAGATATAGAAAGTCCATTATTGTACAACATAACTATTGACATTGAAAAATTTACATTCAATGAATTACTTGAACAAATTATTAGCTCGGTGCAACTGAAATTTCCTAAGTCTAATATTATTCCAAAAGCAAAACAAAGTATAATTACATAAAATAGATATAGTAGGAGATGATTACTATGTTACATAAACATTCAGATAAGAATATTGGTCAGAAAAACTACTTAATATTTCTAGAGAATTATTCAACTGAACTTAAATTTATGTCCCCATGGACACAGATTGATAATGCCGACCATACAAAGTCAGTAAATAATATTAATAATATCACAAAAAATATTGAGTCACAGAATCAAACTAAAAAAAATAGTCTCTGTTTACCAACAAATATTTTTGAATAATATAATTGAGTATATTGGATCCATTAAGTATAAGCAATTAATAACCAATCAAAATCTAAAACATTTAAAGGTGTTCATATGAGTAATAAAAGAGAAGAAGCACTCAACTATCACAGCAAAGGAAGAAAGGGTAAAATTGAGGTGGTTGCAACAAAGCCTTGTTTTACTTCGCGAGAACTGTCCCTGGCTTACACTCCCGGAGTAGCAGAACCTTGTAGAGAGATTCATGCAAATGATGATGATGTTTACAAATATACTGCAAAGGGAAATTTAGTTGCAGTAGTCACTAATGGTACTGCAGTTCTCGGACTTGGTGATATTGGTCCGCATGCCGGAAAACCTGTAATGGAAGGTAAGGGAGTGTTATTCAAAAGGTTTGCAGATATTGATGTGTTTGATATTGAATTAAAAACTAAAGACCCAAAGGAAATTATTAAAACTTGCCAACTTCTTGAACCAACTTTTGGAGGCATAAATTTAGAGGATATTAAAGCACCAGAATGTTTTGAGATTGAAGAAGAACTAAAAAAAACCATGAACATTCCTGTATTTCACGATGATCAGCATGGAACTGCTATTATCTCTTGTGCCGCACTTCTTAATGCTTGTGAAATTGCTAATAAAAAAGTGGAAGATCTAAAAATTGTTGTTTCCGGAGCAGGGGCAGCTGCGGTTGCTTGTTGTAATATTTATATGCTCGCCGGTGCAAAAAGAGAAAATATAGCTATGTTCGATTCAAAAGGACTTATTAATACAAGTCGGTCAGATTTAAATAAATATAAAATGGATTTTGCAATAGACAAAGATTTTAAGGATTTGGGAGAAGCATTACAAGGGGCAGATGTATTTATTGGACTTTCAAAAGCAGATGTTCTTTCTCAAGAATGGCTTAAAGGAATGGCTGATAATCCCATAGTTTTTGCAATGGCTAATCCTGATCCCGAAATTACTTATGAAAAAGCTATTGAAGCAAGAAAAGATGTAATAATGGCAACCGGTAGAAGTGATTATCCAAATCAAGTTAATAATGTTCTCGGATTCCCATTTATTTTTAGAGGAGCATTGGATGTAAGAGCCAAATCGATAAATGAAGAAATGAAAATGGCCGCTGTAAAAGCCTTAGCTGATCTGGCTAAAGAATCAGTACCGGAAACTGTATTACACGCTTATGGCGATAGAGATTTTTCCTTCGGAAGAGAATACATAATTCCTAAACCATTTGATCCAAGAGTTTTATGGAAAGTGGCCCCTGCTGTTGCAAAAGCTGCAATGGATTCAAATGTTGCTAAACATATTATTGAAGATTGGGAAGCATATGAAGATGAATTGAAAGAGCGACTTGGATATTCTCAAGAAATTATAAGGATGATAATAAATAAAGCAAGGAAGAACCCCAAGAAAATTGTTTACACCGAAGGTGATGAAGAAAAAGTAATTAGAGCAGCTAATGTTGTCTTAAATGAAAATATTGGTACACCTGTTTTATTGGGTAACGAAGAAAGCATAAGAAATAAGATTAAAGAGCTTGGATATGAAGAAAATAATTTTGAAATAGTTGATCCCAAAAGTTGTAAAAAGTGTGAAGAGTATATTAAAGCTTTTTATGATTTAAGAAAACGGAAGGGAGTAACACTTAAAAGTGCGAGAGGTATTGTGTGTCAGCCAAATTATTTTGGAGCAATGATGCTGAAACAAGACGATGCCAAAGTACTGATTGGTGGATTAGGACATAGTTATCCAAGCACCATACAGCCTGCGTTAAGAGTTATTGGGGTTAAAGATGGGCTAAAAGTTGTTTCCGGTCTCTATATAGTTATTATAAAGAGAAAAGTATTTTTCTTTGCTGACACAACTGTAAACTTTAATCCTAATTCTGAAGAGCTAGCGCAAATTGCTATAAGTGCTGCTGATACTGTTAAGGGATTTGATATTGTTCCTAAAATTGCACTTTTGTCATTTAGTAACTTTGGAAGTGTAAAACATCCCGAAGCATTGCTTGTAAAAAGAGCTGCTGAAATTGTGAATGAATTACGTCCAGATCTAGAAGTGGATGGAGAAATGCAAGCTGATACAGCAGTTGTATCGGATATTCTTCAAAATGAATTCCCATTTTCCAATTTAAAATCTAGTGCAAATGTTTTGGTTTTCCCAAACTTAAGTGCCGGCAATATTGCATATAAGTTATTTGAAAGATTAACTAGTGCAACAGTAATCGGTCCAGTTCTGATGGGAATGAAAAAGCCGATTCATGTGCTTCAGAGAGATTCTACAGTTGAGGATATAATTAATATATCAGCTATAGCAGTGGTTGATGCAAAATATAGTTAATGAAGTGGTTTACTTATAAAAATTTTAGCTCATAATTTATTCGAAGGGATTATGTCTCATACATGTTATCATTTAGTTTCTAAAAATCATAATGAATTTTTAAATGTAATTGATGAAGTAAGATCAAAAGTTAAAAATTGGAAAAATGAAGGCGATGAACATATAAAGGTTTTTCGAATAACAAAAGAGGATTTAGGCTCCGATGCTATAACATTAGCTGAGGATGAGTTAGTAGACGAAGAGTAGTATAACATAAATTAGATGAGGTATTTCTCATAGAGATATAGCCTACATAATCTTTAATAAATTGTTGTTCTTAACCTATTTTATTTACGGTAGAAAACTGTAAAAGTTTTCAGCCTGCCTAAATTTTAAAATTTTTTATATCAAATGAGTTTCTTATTTTAAAAAAATAGGTAGTACCAAATGGAAAAAAACTTCAATAGAAAAATGACATTACTTACAAAAAAAAATTATCTTCCAATATTTTTATGGCTAATGGCTTTCCATTCTTTTTTTGTTGGATTAGGATTAATTGTTAGTCCAACTGATTTTTTTGAATTCCTAGGATACAATACTGTAACTGAAAGATTTTTTCCAACTCAAGGCGGAGTATTTCATATCTTAATGAGCTTAGGTTATGTGTTAGCTATTTTAAAACTAAAAGAATCTTATGACTTAGTAATATTTTCAATTATAGTTAAAACGACTGCTGCAATCTTTTTAACAATCTACTTCATTGTAGCATTGCCACAGCTAATTATTCTTTTTTCTGCAATTGGGGATGGAGTAATGGCAATTATTCTTTGGTGGACTTTTTCTAAATATAAGATAGAGGCCAACGTATGAAAAAGGAACTGCCATCAATTATAATTACAGGAGCTTCCGGTCTAATAGGCAGTTATATACTACAAAATCTAGTAAATGAGTATAATATTTTTGCAATTGCTCGCCGTTCAAGAAAAGTTGCAAATATTCCATATCATCAAAACCTACAATGGATACAATGTGATATTGCTAATTGGAACGCTCTCAAAGATGTATCGAATTATATTAAGGATCATGGAGGTGCAAAATTTGTAATCCATCTAGCTGCCTATTACGATTTTACTTATGAAGATAATCCCGAATATGAGAGGACAAATATTCAAGGAACTGAGAATGTACTAAAATTTTCAAAAGAGATTGGTATATCAAGATTTATATTCGCAAGTTCACTTGCTGCTTGTCAATTTAATGACGGGAAGACTCCTATTGATGAAAAATCACCACTTGTTCCGGAGTACGAATATGCATACACAAAGAAAATTGGTGAAGAACTGGTTAAAAAATACTCAGAATACTTTTCATGCACCATTATAAGATTAGCGGCAGTTTTTAGCGACTGGTGTGAGTATGCTGTACTTTATAAGTTTTTAGAGAGCTGGTTATCGCATACATATTTTTCAAGAATGTTAGCTGGTAAGGGCGAATCGGCAATACCTTACATTCATGTCCATGATCTTTTTCTTCTAATTAAAAGTATACTCATTAAAACTAATGATCTGAGTTCATTTAATATCTTTGTCGCTAGTCCGGATGGTTCAACTTCACATAAGGAATTATTTGAAATTGCAACAAGATATTATTTGGGCGAATCTGTTAAACCAATCTACTTACCTAAAGCCGTAGCTTATGTTGGTATTGTTTTCAGAATGACAATACAAAAATTGGGTTTAACCTCTAAGGAGTATTTTGAAAGATTATGGATGCTGAAATATCTGGATTACAAGCTGAATATTGACTCATCTAAAACCAGAGAAATATTAAACTGGCAGCCAACTCCTAGATATCATATCCTTAGAAGAATGCTTTTCCTGCTAGAAAAAATGAAAAGTCACCCGGATGAATGGAGTGTTAAAAATGAAGCCGCTCTTAAACGAGTTACACGAAGACCAAATTTCTTGATCTATGAAAGACTAATTTCTGATAAGGAGAATTTATTAGAACAAATTACTAAAAAAATTCTCTCAGAAAGAGAGGCTGATAAATTCACAAAATACCAAGAATTAGACCTTGAAGATTTTAACTGTTACATGAGTACATTGTACCATCTTCTGATGGCTGCGGTAAGAAGCGGAGATAGAGGTTTGATGATACAATACATAGATGATATTGCTATGCGTCGCTTTGCAGAAGGTTTTGAACCGGAAGTTATTTGTAATACGCTTACAGTGTTCAGAGAGATAATTGTAAGCAGACTCGAATCAATTCAAGAGTTTGCAAAAATAAAGCAAGATATTTATGATTATGTAAGTTTAACTACACAGCTCGCACAAGATGAAATTGAAGATCTATATGATGACTTACTTACTAAAATGCCAAGGGATAAAATATCTGAATCAGCTCTGCTGCCGGATTGTAAGGAGTTACAGAAAATGATTAGGCAATTAAGTGCATTTTACCAGATAGCTCCAGATGATGGAAAATATCATGAAGAGTTAAGATAGGAATATTAGAATAAATGTAAGGGTACAAAATGAAAGAGGAAATAAATATAGGAATTATAATTTGTGACAGATATAGTCACTGCGCCGGTGGAAAATGCTTTAGAGCTATAAAAAACAGAGAAGGCGCATTCTCAATTTATGAAAAGGAAGAAATTGAAATTGTGGGTTATACAACTTGCGGTGGTTGTCCTGGTGGCAATATAGAAAGTTCACCAAATGAAATGATTAAAAATGGAGTGCAAGTAATTCATTTGGCAACCGGTTTAGTTGTAGGATATCCTCCTTGTCCATATATACGCGAATTTAAAAACACAATTGAAGTAAAATATGGAATCCCTGTTATTGTAGGCACACATCCAATTCCTCAAAAATATTATAATACACATAATAGCCTTAAAACTTGGGATTCAGCTGAGTGGAATGACTTAATAAGTCCAACACTTGCAGATGAGAAAACAAGATTATCCTATGATTAAGAGATTAAAATGCTCACTATTGAATAGGAGCTTAATATGGGAATAATTAGAAAATTTTTAGGGCCCAAATCGAAATATGATAACGACTTACCCTATACTTATTTAGCGAAAGCAAAAATACTTGAAGATAACGATGACTTATACTCACACTATTTTGCTGACACTATTTGTGGTTTGGTAGAATATTTATATGAAAGAAAAATTTTACCAAATGAAGTTGAGTTATATGGAGTTTATCGTTCGGATGAAATTCAGCTTGATAAAAATATTTGTCTAGATACAGACGGTAATTGGCTTTTAAGACCTGATATTTGTAATACTCTTCAAGATCACTATGATAAAACTAAAGATGATCTTTATAAAGGTCACACTGCCGATGATATTTGCTCGTTTGATGATAGGGATAGGAAAGGTGAAGGGCCAAATTAAATCAGTTAAAATGTTACGTTAACATCAAGAGAGAAAATTATGAATACCACAATGGATTGTATCCCTTGTATTATTAACAGTTTTATTAGACTTTTAAAATCAGAGGACATTTCCCATGCAGTTCAAGAAGAAGCTTTAAGGAAATTGTTAAGGTATATTGCTGATGTAGATTATAAAAATTCACCGCCAATTTTAGGAAGGGAAATGCACAAGATGATGAGGGAACAGTTGAACAATCCTGATCCATACCATGAATTGAAGAAAAAATATAACAGAATGATGTTGGATATATATCCCGAATTCGAAGAAATGGTTAAAGCATCTCAAAATCCGTTTGATATAGCTATGCGACTTGCTATTGCCGGGAATGTTATTGATTTTGGTCCGCAAGATCAATTAAATTTTATGGATACAATAAATAGAGTCGTACATTCAGAAATTGCAATCGATGATTCAGTGCTATTGCAGAATGATTTAAGTAAAGCAAATTCAGTTTTATATATCGGTGATAATTGTGGAGAAATAGTTTTGGATAAACTATTTATTGAGACTATTAATTGTCCTAATATTTATTTTGCTGTGCGCAGTGGACCAGTTCTTAACGATGTAACCATTGATGATGCAAAGATGGTTGGATTAGATAAAATTGCAAATATAATTTCAACTGGTGATAATGCCCCAGGAGTAGTTCTGGATGCATGTTCAGATGAGTTTATTAGGATATTTAACAATTCAGATGTAATTATTTCCAAAGGGCAAGGTAATTTAGAGGGCTTAATTGATGTTGATCAGAATATATACTTTTTACTTGTAACAAAGTGTGATCTTGTAGGAAACTTAATAAGTACCGTAAAAGGAGATTTTGTTGTAAAAAGAAGTCCTTATAAGATGAAAGATAAAATGGTGCTTGAAATTAAATAAATGTAAAATATTGTTTGGAGATATTAAATGAGTGAGCAAAATAATATGGGTAAAGATGGTTTTTGTATTTGTCCCAAATGTGGAAAGAAGACACTGCATAAAAGAGGTGTGCCTTGTCAAGAGGAGAAGTGCACAGAATGTGATGCTAAATTAATTAGAGAAGACTCTTATCATCATGAATTATTAAAGAAAAAACAAAATAAATAGTAAAAAATATTCTTATTCAATGTCATTGCATAATTAATAATTTGTGAATAGGCGGAGGGAATAAAATGCCGATTAAAAAAGAATACTCTCAAAATAAAGATGAATGTAAAGTAACATTCACATTACCCAAAGATTTAGCAGAAAACTTTAGTTCAATCTCGGTGCTTGGGGATTTTAACAAATGGGATCCTCATAAAAACCAGTTCTACGAAAATGAAGCAGATGGCACCTTTACCTCAACTGTAGCTTTAGAAACAAAAAAACATTATCAATTTAGATATCTGGCGGATGGAGTTCATTGGTTTAATGAAGCAGAGGCTGATGATGAAGTTGATAGTTATTATAAAGGGTTTAATAATTCTGTAATAATTTTATAATTCACATCTTCAACAAATAACTAACAATTTTGGAGGACTGACATGAAAAAAATTATTAATATTTACGATCAGCTTCATTGGGATGAAGCCAATGGTTATCCAAAAGGAACAAGAATAAAAGTATTGAGAGATGAGAATGGAGCTAAAACAATATTATTAAAATTACCGAAAGAATTTCATATTGAATCTCATTCTCATGTTACAGCAGAGCAGCATTTCATACTTGAAGGAGAGTATGAAAGTGAAGGGCAAGTATATGGTGCTGGTTCATATAAGCTTATTCATGCCCATGCTGATCATGGTCCTTTTACTTCTAAAAATGGTGCTTTGGTTTTAGTTGTTTATGATCCAAAATAATTTAAGAAAACAAATAATTATTAGAGAATATTATCATGTATACATTCGGACCGATACCGTCAAGAAGACTTGGAAGAAGTTTAGGGATTAACAATATAACTCCCAAAATATGCACTTATGCTTGTGTTTATTGTCAACTTGGCAGAACCATTAA
>CAYXXW010000078.1:0-10428 GCA_964469115.1 uncultured Melioribacteraceae bacterium | reverse complement strand
TATGAAATCGAAATTACTATTATTATTCTTAATCATTACCAATTTAACTATTGCGCAGTCTCATCCATATGTTTTACTAATATCTTTTGATGGATTCCGCTGGGATTATTCTGAAAGGGGAATTACACCAAATTTAGACAAGATGAAGAATGATGGTGTTCATGCTTTGTCGCTAAGACCGACATTTCCAACAAAAACATTTCCAAATCATTATTCAATAGTCAGTGGAATGTATCCGGAGAATCATGGAATAATATTTAATAGTTTCGTCAATCCAATTACAAAGGACAAATACCGACTTGGTGATTCAAATGCGGTAAGAAACAGCGAATGGTATCTGGGAGAAGCATTTTGGCAAACTGCTGAGCGTAGCGGAATTAAAACTGCAAGTTTCTTTTGGCCTGGCTCAGAAGTTACACTTGATTACAGAAGACCAACCTATTACGAAAAATATGATCATAATAAGCCTTATCGGGAAAGAATTGATGGTGTAATTAATTGGCTTAAGTTGCCTAGAGAAGAACGTCCACATTTTATTACTTTATATTTTCATGATACTGATACTTATGGTCATAAATACGGACCAAATTCACTAGAAATTAATCAGTCAATTCAAAGGTTAGATTCACTGGTTAATTATCTGAATGAAGAACTTACCAAAATTGAAATGCAAGACAGCACAAATATTATTATAGTTTCTGATCACGGAATGACCGAAATAAGTGCGGATAGAACTATTAATATTGAGGAAATGTTAGCAGATTATAAAGTTAAAATTGGCGGTTCTAAACCATTGATGATGATTGAACCGGAGAGAGAAAATTTTCAGGAGGTTTATAATTTATTAAAAACTAATGAATTTCATTACAAGACTTATCTGAAAGAAGAAATGCCTGATCACTTTCATTTTTCTACTCATCCATTTATTTCACCAATATTACTAGTGGCCGATCTTGGTTGGTCATTGGTAAATAATTTTTGGCTTAAAGGAATGCAAAACTCCTATAGCAAAGGTAATCATGGGTATGATAACAATCATACTGATATGCATGGAGTTTTTATTGCCAAAGGTCCAAGTTTTAAGGAGAATTATAAAACCGGAACTATTTGGAATGTAGATATAAATCCATTGTTATGCAAAATATTTGGAATATCTCCAAGAGCCAATATTGATGGTAGTTTAGAGCGGATTGAGTTTATTTTGAAGTAATATATATTAGACTTTCTGAAAATAAATGATATGTATTTGGCAGGATAAGTCAATTTAGCTTTATGTTTTGTTCATAGGTGTCATTTCCTAATGCTTTAATCGGAAATCCATTGTTTATATGAAGTCTGGATTCCCAGTAAAGCTTGCCTGCTGTAAGCAGGCTGGGGATGACAAACTATTCGTATCTTTTTAGAAACTTTATTATTAGGAAAAGACATGAGTGAGATTTTAGATATAAAAAATGAAAAATTCGTTCTTGATAATGGATTAGAGGTTGTACTCTATCCAAATCATTCATTTCCAACAGTATCTGTCAACATTTGGTACAAAGTTGGCTCGGCAAATGAAAACCCAAATAAAACAGGGTTTGCACATTTATTTGAACATATGATGTTTCAAGGGTCACAGAATATTGATAAAGAAATGCACTTTAAATATGTGCAAGAAGCTGGTGGAAACTTAAATGGTTCCACAAGCATGGATAGAACTAACTATTATGAATCATTACCGCCTGATAGTTTGGAATTGGCATTATGGTTGGAATCTGACCGAATGGGTTTTTTACTTCCTGCTCTTACTCAAGAAAAATTGGATAACCAAAAAGATGTTGTGATGAATGAAAGAAGACAAAATTATGATAATAGACCTTACGGTTTAGCTTGGGAGCTTCTCTTTTCAAATCTATTTCCGGCAGAACATCCATATCATTGGCCGACTATTGGATGGATGAAAGATATCGAGAAGTTTGAATTGCAAGATGTTAAAAATTTCTTTAAGAATTTTTATTCTCCCAATAATGCAAGCTTGGTTATTGGAGGTAATTTTAAGATCGATGAGGCTAAAGAATTAGTCAATAAATATTTTGGCTCAATTGAAAGCGGAAAAAAGTTAGATGATATAGTTACAGATAAAATTGAATTAAGCGAGACTAAAAAGGTTAAACATAATGACAATGTTCAAATTTCCAGATTGTATTTTGCATGGCATTCAGATAAAGCATATTCAGAAGACGATTCATCACTTGATATTTTAGCTGATATTTTGGCAGGATCAAAAAATTCTAGATTTTATAAAACCTTAGTGCATGATCTGCAAATTGCTCAAGATGTTTCAGCTTTTCAGTATTCTGCAAAATATAATGGGGTATTCTTTTTAATAGTTTCAGCAAAACATGGAGTTGAGATTTCCAAAGTAAGGAAAAAGGTTTTTGAAATAATCGATGAATTGGTAATAACCGGTGTTAAGGAAAAAGAAATAGAAAGAGCAGTAAACGGTTACAAATCTTCATTTATTTATTCGTTGCAAAATTTAGATAATATGACTAATCAAATTAATAATTATAATTGTAACCTAAATGAACCAAATTCATTCTTATTTGATCTAAGAAGATATAATAATTTAACCACTGAAAGAATTAAAAAGGTTGCTCAAAAATACTTGACAAAGAACTTTCTAGAATTGGATATTATTCCTAAATAAATTATCCTCTAATCCAATTGTATAATATTATTTATAATTTGTAAACTGAACCGGAAAATCCAAATCTGAGTCTTTTATCATTGACATTACTTCTTGAAGTTCATCCTTCTTCGCACCTTGTACTCTTACTTGCTCATCCATGATTTGGGCATTAACTTTCATTTTCATTTCCTTAATCATTTTGGTAATCTTTTTTGCATTTTCCTTATCTATTCCGCTTTGCAGATTTATTAACTGTTTAACTCGTCCGTTTGCAGCTGGTTCTGCTTCATTAGGTTTAAGAACCTTGAGTGAGATTTTTCTCTTTATAAATTTTGACTGAAGTATGTCAAGAGATGCTTTCAAACCATAATCATCTTTGGAATGAATGTTTAATGTCTTATCATTTTTATTGATTTCAATTGTAGTTTTAGAATCTTTTAGATCATATCGTTGACTGATTTCCTTTAATGCCTGATTAACAGCATTATCTATTTCTTGAAAATCAACTTCTGATACAATATCGAATGAAAATTTTTGTGCCATAATAATTCACCTTTAAGCAATTTTATATAATATTTACAAAGATATCATATAATTCCAAAAAATGTGAATTTGATTTTATTGAAGTATTATTTTAAAAAAACTAATTTCCAAGGAATGTAGGCTTTTGTGGATTTGGTTTGTCCGGAGTTATGTTCACTTAATCTGCGCTCTATATTATTAGTGTGACCAATATAATATCGATCTTTGGTTAAACTTTGCAAGATATAAAGTTTATAACTCATAATAAGTGTCGGGGTGATAGGATTTGAACCTACGACCTTCCCGATCTGCGATCGGGACGCACTACACATTCAGCTTCACCTCATTGTTAATTAATTCCAGAATAAATTTCTTACTCTTTTTCTTTTTAATCAACATTTCAGCTTTATAAGCATCAGATTTACTAAGAAATAATTTTGAGAATACAAGTTTCCAAGGGATGTAAGGTTTTGTGGATTTGGTTTGTCCAGAGTTATGTTCACTTAATCTGCGCTCTATATTATTAGTGTGACCAATATAATATCGATCTTTGGTTAAACTTTGCAAGATATAAAGTTTATAACTCATAATAAGTGTCGGGGTGATAGGATTTGAACCTACGACCTCTTCGTCCCGAACGAAGCGCGCTACCGGACTGCGCTACACCCCGATTGAAGAAAAGGAAAATTTTATAAATGAAATTTATTTAAAGAGCGGGATTAATCAAAGAAGTTTGCTTAGTAAGTGCGTTAAAATTATAAAGTAAATGGAATTAACTAAAACTTTAATAACCTTGTTTGTACTATTTATTTTATCATCAATGTTGAGTAAAATAAATAAATATTTATGTATAATATTTATTGCTTTTTCGGATTTCCTCACCAAAATACACCCCCGAAAGTAATTTTTGTGATCTTATAGCTTAATACTTATTAAAGATAAAAAAATACTTACTTAAATTCCAATAAAAATATCAACGATCTCCTTTGGAAATTTAAATAATTAAATGATTATCAGATGAGAATTTACTTCTGGGTAGACTCTAAAAAACTGAATCCAAAAGCAAGTATGAAGCCCGCAAACCCAATAAGGACAGTATAAATATCAATTGTCAGAAATGTGTCGGGAATAAATAAATTAACCAGAAAATCTAGAAGAATTGCAAAAAGAAAGAAGAGAGTAAAACCGGAAATACCAGCAAGAAAAGGATTGAATAAAAATAATTTTACAAATGAACCAATTTTTGATAGCTTTTTGGCACCTGTAATTTTTTGATCTATATTTACTCTTGTATCATCCATACAATAATTATAACAGTTTTAATTTTAAATTTTGTGATTTGAATCACGTTGTATACTGCAATCTTATTTTGAAACACTAACCGACTTTTTTGAAAAATTTATTAAATACTTGATAAAAGAATACATTTGCAAATCCAATTAAACTGACTGCAACCTCATTAATTCCAATATTAAAATCATTATAAATTCCGGTTATATAAGGAACGAAATGCAGAACTGCAATTGCTGCTAGGAAAATTCCAAAAAAGAAAAGACTATCATTACCTAATTTTAAAATCTTCGACGTTGTCTTTTCTTTCGAGTTTTCTTTATTGAGTTCAGAATTTTGTAAAATAAATTCGTTGTGCATTATATTCCTTAAAATTATTGATACAAATAATTAGAAAATATCATTCTTAGTTTGTGATGGGGAGCATTTTTGAGGTGATTATTTTTCTCAAAATGAAAAAAAATAAAAATAATTTTGTAAATCAATTATAAAAGCATATCTTTACTAAAGTTATAGCTTTCAGTAAATATATTACATTAAATGAAGCCTATAAATAATAATAATTCAAAAACATATTTGTCATATTTTTATTTGATGTCATTATTATTGGCTTTATTGGTAAACTTTTTATTGTAAAACGTTTTTTTCAAAACTAAACCCTCTGAGATTTCTATGAAACAATTCCAAAACTCCTTCGAAATTGATTTAGAAGAATCAAAATCACACTTGCTAAATCGTTTCAGATTATTTGTGTTAAAACCTACTTTTATTGGATTGTTTACATTCTCACTTTTATTTACAACAATTCTATTTACAAAAATTGCCACTTATATTTTTGCAGATGGTGCAATTTTTACTCTTAATATTTACGATGTAATGTTTGCACTAATCGGGTTTGGTGTTGGATTCATCATTGAATTCTTATTACAAATTAGGCGCATCATTATAAAATAGAAAATTTTCTAAAATTCAGTTTTGTACTGAATGATTTTTATACTATTTTTACTAATAAATCCTTTAACTTTATCCGGTGAGATAACAAGGAATGAAAAATTAGAAAAATAGGAGACCTCAGCGACGAAAGTCAATGAGGATTTTTTTTAAATGACAATAAAAGCAAAAATTATTGACGAAACGGGATTGAGTAGAACAATTACAAGATTATCCCACGAAATTCTTGAACGAAATAAAGGTTCTGAAAATATCATTTTAATTGGAATGAGAACAAGAGGTGAGTTCCTTGCAAAAAGAATACAAAACAAAATTAAAGAGATTGATGGCAACCTTCCTACGCTGGGTATTTTAGATGCAACTCTCTATCGTGATGATTTTAGAACCAGACTTAAACAACCTGAAGTATCAGTTACAGATATAACTTTTGATATAACCGAAAAAGATGTAATCCTCATTGATGATGTTCTTTATACCGGAAGAACTACAAGAGCTGCTTTAGATGCCTTAATGGATTTAGGCCGACCAAGTTCAATACAATTTTGTGTTTTAGTAGATCGTGGCCACCGGGAAATGCCCATCAAAGCAGATTTCATAGGTAAAAATATTCCTACTTCTTTAAATGAAGAAGTTAAAGTTAAGATGCAGGAAATTGATGACGAAGATGCGGTTTATTTAATTGAATCGCCCAAATAACTAAGAGGGGAAATGGCATTAAACATTAAGCATTTATTAGGACTTCAAAACGTATCGAAAAATGATATTCAACTAATACTGGATACTGCTACAACTTTTAGAGAAGTTTTAGACCGACCGATTAAAAAGGTTCCTACACTAAAAGGAACTACCATAGTTAATCTGTTTTATGAAAACTCTACTAGAACAAGATTATCATTCGAGCTTGCTGAGAAGAGGCTATCCGCAGACACAATAAACTTTTCTACTTCAAACAGCAGTACAACAAAGGGTGAGACTTTTAAGGATACCGTCAAAAATATTGAAGCAATGAAAATTGATATGATTGTTGTCAGGCATCAATCAGCTGGTGTTCCGTTATACTTAACGAAGATTAGTAAAGCAGCTATAATTAATGCAGGAGATGGAAGACACGAACATCCAACACAAGCTCTACTCGACATGTATTCAATTAAAGAACGATTGGGTAAACTCAGTGGTCTAAACGTATGTATAGTTGGTGATATAGCTCATTCCAGGGTTGCACTATCTAATATATTTGGATTAATAACTATGGGAGCAAATGTTTCAGTTTGTGCACCGCCGACAATGCTGCCAAGAAAAATTGAACAGTTTGGAGTTAAAATCTATCATGATATTAACAAAGCTGTAGCAGAAAATGATGTCTTGAATGTTTTGAGGATTCAGCTTGAAAGGGAAGCCAGAACAGCAATACCATCCTTGCGGGAGTATCATAATTATTTTGGAATTACTGCTGAAGTTATTGAAAGAAATAATAAAGATGTACTAATTCTTCATCCAGGACCAATTAATAGAGGAGTTGAAATCTCTTCTGAAGTTGCGGATGGACCATATCAAATTATACTGGATCAAGTTACAAATGGTGTTGCAATAAGAATGGCAGTTTTATATCTACTAGGTACTAGCAATTAAAATAAGATGAAAATAATAGGAAAATAAATGAAATTGATATTAAAAGATGTGCGAATTATTAATCCGGATCAGAATATTGACGAAACAAATTCCTTGTTAATTGAAAATGGAATAATTACCAAAGTAGGTGATTTAAGTAAAGATGATTACGATTCGAGTGATGTAATGGAGTTGGACGGGAAAATTTGTGTGCCGGGATTATTTGATATGCATGTTCATTTAAGAGAGCCTGGTAGGGAAGATACTGAAACTGTAATAACTGGATCAAACGCAGCTGCCGTCGGAGGATTTACCGGAGTTGCTTGTATGCCAAATACTACTCCAACAATTGATAGTGCTGAGGTAGTACATTTTATAAAACAGAAAGCCAAAGATCATCTTGTTGATGTTTACCCAATTGGGGCAGTAAGTAAAGGCAGAAATGGTGAATTTTTAGCTCCTATTGCAGAGTTAGCGGAAGCAGGCGCTGTGGCTTTTTCTGATGATGGCGTAGCTGTTAAAACTGCATCTTTAGTTAGAAGTGCACTTGAGTATTTGAAAATGTATGATCTTCCTATCATTGAACATTGCGAGGATGAGTCTTTAGCCGAAGGTGCAATGAATGAAGGAAGTGTTTCCACAACTCTTGGTTTACCATCAATTCCAACTATTGCAGAGGATTTAACTATTCTTAGAGATATCGCCGTAGCTGAATATGTAGATGGTAGAATTCACATAGCACACATAAGCTCAAAACAAGCTGTTGATATTGTAAGAAAAGCCAAAGAAAAAGGAATTAAAATTACTGCTGAAGTTACACCTCATCATTTTTGTCTTACGGATGAAGAATTGGTTAATTATAATACTAATTATAAAATGAATCCTCCTCTACGTACAGAAGAAGATGTAAAAGCAATGATTGAGGGATTAAAAGATGGTACAATCGATTGTATCGCAAGTGATCATGCCCCGCATTCTTCAGAAGAAAAAGAAGCAGAATTTATTTATGCTCCCAATGGCATTTTAGGACTAGAAACCCAATTAGGTCTTGCAATTACGGAGCTTGTTCATAAAAATCACTTATCGCTTAGCCAAATAGTTGAAAAGCTATCAATTAATCCCAGAAAAATATTAAAACTTCCGGTTCCTCAGATTAAAGTTGGCGAGATGGCAAATTTAACAATTTTTGATCCCGATGAAACTTGGACTGTTGATATCAAAAAATTTAAGTCAAAATCTAAAAATTCTCCATTCGATAAAAGACTCTTAACGGGAAAATCTATTGCCGTCATAAATAACTCACAAATTTATAAAGATGGTAAATTCACTAGTTTGATATAAAATCTAGTGTATATTAAAATATACACATTCCTCTACTAGACACTACACAGAAGTATAAAAGCGCTTTAAAAAGTCTATTAATGCTATAAAAATGCATCTTTTTTATTGGCATTCCCCTTGCAGTACAATAAGTAGAACATTTGGAGGATAAAATGAAAACTGAAAAAAGATTTTATAGAATAGTGCTTTTATTGGCTACGGCTTTTCTATTTACTTATTGTGATCATCATGTAGATAATTATGATAGAACTGCACCCGCCCCGCCAGAGAATGTCGTAACATACGTCGGTGATAATATGGTTGAAATATATTGGGATGACAATAGAGAAAGAGATATTGCCGGTTATAATGTTTATTACTCTTACACCTATTGGGGCGATTATGAATTAATTGGCAATACAAAAGGAAATTATTTTGTTGATTATGAAGCGCAGAACGGTGAACTTTATTACTATGGTGTTGCAGCGTATGATTTTGATGGAAATGAAAGTGAGCTTAGCTACGATATGGTTTACGGTGTTGCAAGACCCGAAGGAATGAATCAATCTGTATTTGATTATTTAAGATATCCGAACAACTCCGGTTATGATTTTAGTGAATATTCTGTTGTTCCTTTCGATGCGTACACTGAAGAAATTTCTGCCGACTTTTTCTTTGAAAATTATAACGGTGATTTTTACATAAATGTATGGGATGATACAGATATTCAAGACATGGGTTATACACAAAGCTTTTTAGATATATCTTATGCTCCTTTAAGTGGATGGGTACAGATGCTGCCGGATGAAAATGTAAAATATACACTAGCAGAAACCGGGCACACTTATGTGATATGGACTTGGGATAATCATTATGCAAAAATTAGGATTAAATCAATTTCAAACGAAAGACTAGTTTTTGATTGGGCTTATCAATTGTTAGAAGGTGAACAGCAGCTCAAGACAAACAGAGATGCATCAAAAAGAAAACCATTACCCAAAACTGTTGTTAAAAAGTAGTACTATTTTTCTAATAACTCCTCATAAAAAAGCATACTAACTTAAGTATGCTTTTTTATTTTGCTTTATTTATTTTGAAGCAACACTTTTAAATTTGTTCAATATGAATATCCTAAAATTTCTTTCTAGTAACAAAGTCCTCACCTTAATAATTACAATTGTAATATCAATTTTTATTGCAGGTGTTATTGGTCGGCAACTTATTGATTCAAAAATTAATAATTGGTCTGAGAATACATCGCAGTATATTGAAGATATTGAGACATCAGCAAAAGGGATCATAAAGTTTAGACAAGATAAACTTATACTTACCAAAGATAAACTCCGTACAAAGCTATTATCCCTAGATAAAATTGATTATTCTCCTATCAATGATATTATTTCAGATAAAAAAAACGATAATTTGAAGATTGCCATTTTCCAAAATGATGAACTTTTTTATTGGAATAAATATTTTATTGAACAGCTCACAATTGTTGATTCATTATTACATGATTATGGAGAAACTTATTTTCTTGAGTCAGACATAAATTCATATTTAGTCGTCAGAGATACTTTTATAATTAATGGAAGCAACTTTCAATTATATATCGCTGAGATAATTGAAAAACAGTATCAGTTAAACGAGAGTTATTTTCATGAAATTAGTTTGACTAAAAATATTATATCTGAACTTAATACTGATTTTTGGATTGAATATTCTCCTGAAGCCAATAAAAGTAAAGATGGAAGAAAGCATTCGTTTGATATTCTGAATAATAAAGAAAATAAAATTGGAGTTTCTACCTTCCTAAAACCAAGCCGTGAATCAGCAGTTAGACAGTTGGAAGAAAGTATTTCTACTGTTCAAGGATTATTAGCTCTTTTGGGATTTCTTTTCTTGGGATTTTATTTGTGGAAAGAACTAAAAAAGAGTTCCAATAAAATTATTGAGGTTTTTGCGGTTACTTTTTATATCGTTTCTTTTAGATATCTATTGGTTTTTCTAAGATTTCCTCAAAAATTATTTTCTTCAGAACTCTTAAGTGATAAATTCTATTACTCTAA
>CAYXXW010000077.1:0-10504 GCA_964469115.1 uncultured Melioribacteraceae bacterium | reverse complement strand
ATATGAGTATATGTTAACCAATTTCTATTTTCAAAATATACAAATATTTCGAATTTTAAAACTTCAAGAATCGAATTACATTTTAAAACATCTTTGAGATTTTTATTTGGTAGGAAGCTCTTACCCTTTGCTGAAAATAGCTTTGATATTTAATTGGCTTTATTGGTCTATCTGGAGCAAGTCAGCGTTAATTAAGGCGATAGGGGTTTGCTAATGCTCATCGTGTAATCTGCCCCTTACTAGCCTAGAATGCCCCCCCCATAAGAAAATAAGGAAAGCAAAAGTGCTGAGTTTAAGTTAGGGCGTTAATGCGCTGAAAAAAATTGACTTTATTGCCAGCATCTGACGAGAACATTCACAACAAACAAAACAACAAAAAATAGTGACTTAAATCACTGATAGAATGTAAAAAACTAACATGTTATTAGCTAAATTAAAATTTTTAACGGATTCCTTTGGTTTATAATTCTAAAATAAATTATGTGTAATTATCATATTCTTTTTTTAGTTTTACGAAGTAGTCCTAATGAAAAATTTTTACAGTATTGGCTCGTCAATTTACATACAAAACTAAATTTAGAAATAAGACCATAAGGCCTTATTGTTTATTTGACATCTAAAATAACCATGGAAAGATATTAAAGGAGGGAAGTATGCTGAAAAGAATTTTAACTTTTGTAATGATATTTGGATTTTTTAGTATGTACGGTCAATCAGAAAAAGATGAAAAATCATTCGGCATATCCTTTAAGGGATTTGTTAAGACTGATTTGATGTTTGATACAAGACAAACAGTAACCGTAAGAGAAGGACATTTTTTACTATATCCTGCCGCTGAAAATCTTGATAGTGAAAAAAAAGATATTAATGATAGTCCATCTTTAAATATGCTTTCAATTCAATCTAGATTAACTGGGACTATTTCTGCACCCAATGCTTTTGGTGCAAAAACAAGTGGTGTCTTAGAAGGTGCTTTTTTTGGTCATTCTAATGGTGATATAAATGGATTCAGACTTCGTCATGCTTATGTAAAGCTCGATTGGGAAAACACAACCCTTCTAGTTGGGCAATACTGGAGTCCTATGTTTATTACTGAAGTATTTCCAGGTGTTATTTCCTTCAATACAGGCGTTCCTTTTCAACCTTTTTCAAGAAATCCACAAATTAGAGTTATAAATAAATTTGATAATATTGTAGTAAGCTTAACTGCCGCATCACAAAGGGATTTTGCAAGTCCTGGTCCAAATGGAGCATCCTCTGAATATTTAAGAAATGCAGTATTGCCAATTCTGGACTTCAATCTAAAATATACTAATGAAAAAGTAGTTGCTGGGATTGGAGTTAATTATAAAACTCTTAAACCAATAATAGACTATGATAATTATAAAGTCGATTCTAAAGTTGGCAGTTATTCTGCAATGGCTTTTGCCAAAGTAAAATTTGGTGATGTTACTATAAAGTTTGAAGGTGTTTATGGCACTAACCTAAATGATGCAACAATGTTGGGCGGTTATGCGATTAAAACAATTGGTGATAAAGGTAATATTGAATATACTGCGACAAAAATAATTTCTGCTTGGACTGACATATCCTTTGGACCTAAAGAACTATTTGGAATATTTGCTGGATACACAAAGAATTTGGGTACAGAAGACATTAACAATGGAACTTATTTTTCAAGAGGAACTAATATTGAGATGATTTGGAGAGTTTCACCAAGAGTTCAATACCAAATGGGAAATACAAGATTTGCGGCAGAATTGGAATATACAAGTGCAGCATATGGGACTCCAAATAACAAAGGGGAAGTGGAGAATAGTTCAAATGTATCGAACCTAAGAAGCTTAATTGCTGCGTATCTATTCTTCTAATTGATAATTTATTTGAAACGAAATATTTACTAATAAACTATATAAATAATCTTAAAATGATTAAACAGTGGAGCATCAATGGCAAATTCAGAGCAATATGATGTTAATTTTTTTAGACCGCTCTCTAACCATGCTAAAGCTAATAAGAAATTAATTCTTACTTTAGCTATTGTGTGGGCGGTTGCAGTTTTTGGTTTTCAATTTTTACTAATGATCTTTAATGAGCCCACTCCGGAAAAGAGCTATGAAGTTTATCAATCTGTTTACCCTGCGGTTGTTGAAGATATTTCTGCATCAGCAGAGATGAAAGCTGATTTTGGGAAATCACTTTTACATGTTTTGGGTAAAAATGTTGCCGTAAGTGAGGAACATAAAATTATTGTAAAAAAAGCATTTACATGGAATGTGGCAAATATGTTACCTGATTCTTTAAATACAATATTTTTTGTAGAACCAGATGAAAACTCGTTTGCAGTAGCAGCACAAACTCTTAAACTTCAAAATTCCGGTTTTGATAAAATAATGATCGATCTTATTCCAACTTCTTTGGTGAAATTGAATCAAAAATCCTTTCCAGCAGAATGTAAATCTGAGTTACCAGCTATTATGGATTTATATCTAATCCATAATCAAAGTTTTCTAACAGACTTCAACTTTTTCGGATTTCCATTCCACTATTGGTATACAGCTCAATTCTTATTAATTCTTTTTGTAGTCCTATGTGTTATTTATGCTGTAACAATAGATAAAGCTAATAAAACTCATGATTTCGTTGAAGAAACTTAACAAAACATTCTCGTGGAGGAAAGGTTGAAACATTTATATAAAATTATATTGAGTAGTTTTTTCTTTCTACTCACTACGCAAAATTTATTTGCACAATCGGCAACTCAGCTTGAAGGCGATTTTAAATTAGGGCCAGCGATAATTTTAATAGTTCTTCTAATAACTTTTATTATGGTTGGGATTTTTAATCGAGCAAAAGATACGTCAGATTACTGGGCTGCTGGACGTAAAATATCTCCAATTGGTGCCGGTATGGCAATTGCTTCAAACTGGATGAGTGCAGCTTCGTTTTTAGGAATGGCTGCAATTATGTATGGCTCTGGGTATCACGGACTATCATATGTTGTTGGCTGGACAGGAGGGTACGTTTTATTATTAATTTTGATGGCTGGTCAAATAAGGAGATACGGTAAATATACTGCAGCTGATTTTATTGGCGATAGATATTATTCTAAAGGACTTAGAGGTGTTGGTGCCGGTGTTGCAATATTTATTTCATTTTCATATTGCGTAGGGCAATTTGCCGGTATTGGGCTAATGTTTAAATGGATTTTAGGAATTGATTACGCTTGGGCTGTTATTATAGGTGCATCTGTTGTTTTAACATATACTCTTATTTCAGGTATGCTGGGTGTAACAAAAAATATGCAGATTCAGTATGTAATTATTATTATCTCATTTGTTATTCCACTATTTATTCTATGTACTAAATTTGGCTACTTTGCATTTATACCACAAATTGGATACGGATCAGTTGTTTCTGATATTGTAAATGGAATTGCTCCAGGAAAGGGAATAAGTGCACTAGGACATGATTTTGCAATTTTGCCTGCCCCTGAGTTTGCAATGCCATGGGATCCAGCTACCGGACAATCAGCATTTCAATGGATTGCAATTTGTTTTTCATTAATGATTGGTACTGCTGGACTGCCACATGTAATTCAAAGATTTTATGTCGTACCCAGAGCTCATGATGCAAGATGGTCAGTTGTGTGGGGATTATTCTTTATCTGTATACTTTACTGGAGTGCTCCAGTTTATTCTGCTTTCGGAAAATTACTTTCAGCGAATCCAGAAGTTGGTGCGTTAGCTAAGGATGCGATTGTTGTTTACACAGCACAATTAGGCGATTTACTTCCATTAGTCATTGGGTTCCTTGCTGCAGGCGCAGTATCGGCTGCATTTTCAACAGTGTCGGGACTTCTTGTTGCCGGCGCTTCAGCCTTTTCACATGATCTTTATTTTAAGGTGATCAATCCCGAAGCAACTGAAAAGAAACAAATGCTTATGGCAAGAATAGGAACAATTCTTATGGCCGCCGGAGTTTCATTAATAGCACTCTTAAATTTAGGTCTGATTGCACAATTGGTTGCTGTTGCTTTTTCACTTGCTGGTTGCACTATTTTCCCACTATTCCTGTTAGGAATCTGGTGGAGCGAATCAAATAGAACTGGTGCTTGGGCTGGATTAATTGCTGGTGGCGGAGTTGCATTAATTGCATTAGTATATTTTATAGTAGGAAAGTATGGCGGTGTTTTACCATTTCAAGAAGACATTAGTTATTATCTTAATGCTTGGTATTTTGCTTGGTTAGGTGCACCCCTAGCAATTTTTACTAATATAGTTGCTTCAAAACTTTCTAAGAATAAAACTCCTATTGAGATAAAAAAATTCTTAGCAGAACAAGTACATAATTATAAAGTTACAGATTAAATATAAAAACCCCGGTTATGCCGGGGTTTACTTTAAATTATAAAATGTGTAGAATTAGATCCAGTTAAAAACTAATATTGTTATGCATAAGACAAATCTTAAACGAAATTTTTTCTTAAGAATAGTTTTACCAACCCTTCTTGTTTTTGTTTTATTCACAATTTCATTCTTTACTCTAATCATTCCAAATTTTGAAAATGCAATGTTTAAAGGTAAAAAGGAAATGATAAGCGAGTTGACTAATTCAGCTTGGAGTATACTAAATGAGTTTAATCAAAAATATGAATCAGGAACATTAACATTAGAAGAAGCTCAATCGATAGCAGTTGATCAGATTAAACATTTAAGATATGGAGAAGGAAGTAAAGATTATTTTTGGATTACTGATGAATTTCCTAAAATGATTATGCATCCTTACTTGTCTGAATTAGATGGTACGGATCTTACTGAATATTCTGATCCGGAAGGTAAAAAATTATTTGTTGAATTTGTGAAGGTAGTTAATTCATCTGGTGCCGGTTTTGTAAATTATAGATGGCAATGGAAAGATGATTCAACCAGAATAGTCCCAAAGTTATCATATGTTAAAGAGTTTCAACCATGGCGTTGGATTATTGGAACTGGAATATATTTAGAAGATGTATATCATGAGATAGATAACCTTATTAACAAACTAATATTGATGTCATCTGGTATTCTATTTTTGGTTGGCATAATTTTGTTTTATTTGGGTCGCCAGAGTTTGAAGGTTGAAAATGAAAGATTGTCAGCTGAGAAAAATTTAAAGGAATCAGAGAACAAATACAGAACTCTTGTTGAAGCCTCAACAGATGGTTTAATAATGATTTTAGAAGGTCAAATTGTTTATACAAATAACGCCCTTCTAGAAATGTTGGGTTATTTACAAAATATTGAAACTACTAATCTTTTGGAAATAATATGTCGAAAAGGATATGAAGAATTATCAGGAATAGAATATTTTAATAATCTATTATCACAAAAAGAAGTAAAAGCTAAACTAGAAGCTAAGTTAATTAATAATGATAATGAAGAAATTGATGTTCTGTTATATACATCCAGAATAGATTTTGGAGAAAAAACCGGCTTTACAATTATTGTTAAGGATTTAAGTTCCAGTAAACTTTTTGAAGATGAGCTTTCTGTAGATCGAGCTCGTTTTATGACAATGACGGATAGTTTTAATATTGGTGTCTTCCGAAGCACCATTGGGAAAAATAATAAATTTATTGAATCAAATTCTGCATTATTAAGAATATATGGTTTTGATATTGATAAAGATTTATACGAAATAAAATTAAATGAATTATTTCTTAATGAAGATGAATATAATGAGTTTTTTGATAGTCTTTATTCTAAGGGTGAACTAAACAATAGAGTTTTACAGATTAGAAAAAAAGATGGTTCAACCTCTGTTGTGTCGGTATCAGTAATATTAGTTAAAGATGAAAAAGATAATAAGGATTATTGTGATGGAATAATTGAAGATATTACAGACAAAATAAAAATTGATGAGGAAAGGGAAAGTTTAATTTTAGAACTGCAGACTTCATTAAAATTTCTGCATCAACCATTAGAGAATTTTTTAAGACACTCAGTTTCCTGCAATATGAATTCAACAATTCATGAAGCAGCAAAAATAATTACTAAACAAAAATATAGCGCAGCATTGGTAACTACTGATTCTGGAGATTACATTGGTATTGTTTCCGACCATGATTTAAGACAAAGAGTAGTTGCAGAAAATCTTAATACAAATGAAGCAATTCACAAGGTTATGAGTGCTCCGCTTATTTCGATTTCTAGTAATGCCTTTGTTTTTGAAGCTCTGATAAAAATGCGTGAAAATTCAACTAGACATTTAGCAGTAAGAAACAGTGAAGGTAAAGTTATTGGAATTATCAGTAGTGAAGAATTATTCAAAGTTGAAAGACAATCTTCAGCTTTTTTACTTAGAGAAATTGATGTCGCAGAATCAATTGAGGAACTCTCCGAAGTAAAAAATAATTTACCTAGAGTAATTAAGACCCTTATAGATAGTGGAGCAAAAACCAAAAATATTACTCATATTGTGACTTCAATATTTGATGCGATTGTTCATAAACTTATTGATTTTGCGATATTAAAATATGGAGAACCCCCTTGTAAATTTTCATTTCTTGCTTTAGGAAGTGCAGGAAGAAAAGAACAGACTTTAATTTCAGATCAAGATAATGCAATTATCTTTGAAAATGTAGACGAAACCGAATTACCCACAATTAAAAGTTATTTTGATGAGTTAGCTAAATTTGTATGTAATGGATTAGACTTATGCGGATATGAATTTTGCAAAGGTGAAGCGATGGCTAAAAATAAAAAATGGACTCAGCCATTGAAAACATGGGAAAATTATTTCCATAAATGGATTGCGAATTCCTCACAGCAAGATCTAATAGATATAAGTATATATTTTGATTTTAGACATGTTTATGGTGAGAGCAAACTGGCTGATAATCTCAGAACAAAATTGAGCTCATTTACAGAAAACCAAGCTGGATTTTTCCAGCATTTAACAAGAAATTGTTTACTTCATAAACCACCTGTTGGAATTTTAGGTAAATTAGTTCTTGCATCCAAAGGGGATCATGCTGAAACTTTTGATATAAAGCTTGCAACCATGCCCATCAGTGACTTCGCCAGAATATACTCTCTAAAATATAATTTATCTGCTACTAATACACTAGAGAGAGTACAATCTCTCTTAACTAAAGGGATAATTAATAAAAACAGTTATGAAGAATTAGTACAAGCTTACAACTTTTTAATGCAGTTAAGATTTAAGCATCAGGCAACACAAATTACGGAAGATAAAGCATTTGATAATTTTATTAATCCGAAAGAACTAACGCAAATTGAAATTAAAACTCTAAAAAATACATTCTCTCATATCGTGGCAATACAAAAAAAATTGAGTTATGATTTTAGTGGTGAAGCGATTTAAGAATTTGACAAATATCTAGCAAGTAAAGATGCCGATTCATGTGGTTTTTGATTTCTACATTCACTAACAAATGGACCGTAAAAATTAGCCTTTTTTATTTTTTTTGCGAACAATTCCCAATCTATATTCCCACTGTTTATTATTAAATGCGAGTCATCATTTCCCAAGTTATCATGATAGTGAACCGCATGAAGCTTCTCTGAAAAATTATCCAAATATTTTTCTACACCTTCTGCTAGATTAGCATGCCCTGTATCCAAACAAAATTTTATATAAGGGGAATCGATGTTTGAAAAAATAAATTCAAAATCATTAATATTATCTCCAAGTAACAAATGATCTGAACCATCCGGCAATGGATTAACATTTTCTAAAGCAAGGACAATACTAAGTTTGTTACATTTGTCAGAAATCATTTTAAGATTTTCTACAAACCTATTTAAAGATTTATTCCTTCTCCATTTTTCTACAGGGAACCAGAAAAAAAAACCTAAATGACAATTTATGTAATTTGCGTTTATTTTTGCTGCTAAATCAATTGCCTTGTTAAGGTATGATACACTGGATTTTCTAAAATGTGAAATATTATCGCCGATATTTATTTTATTTGGTAAATGAAGACTTAATTGAATGTTATATTCATTGGTCTTTTCATTTAATTCAGCAATTCGTTTATCACTAAAAGATTCAATTGAAGAATGAGGTTGAGAGGTGTTTATTTCTATGTGTCCCAAATTATTTTTGTGGGCATAAATTAGAAAATCTTCGGGAGGATAGTTAAAAACATTAAATCCGAAATTGTAATTTGGCATAGAAAATTATTACTATTCTGAAGAACTTTTAGATTAAATATAATAATAATTAACAGTAGTTCTTAAAATTTTGATATAATTTTCTAAAGAAAAAAAACATCATGCGGCTGAAATAAAATTATTAGTATCGTTTAACTTCAAAAGGTGAAACACCACCTTTGATTTCCAAATGAATTGTTTAGATTATTTCAGCTACATTTGGCTTCTCTTTATCAACTAAATGAAGAAAAAAACATGGTGGATTTTATGTCAGAAGATTTTTTAAAATATTATCAATTATATAATCATAAAAATGAATTAAAAAACAATAGCCTCATTCATTAATTATCGTTTGGGTATCAGTTATTAAAAATAAAATTATATTGAATTTAGGACTGAATCGAAATATATATGCAGTGTCATAGTCCAACCTAATAGGTTGACTTGCCAGCTCGGATTTTTGTTTCTCAGCGAATAATAATATTTCCCCAATAATACCATATTTTAGTATTACTAATAGGATAGCATGTCAAGAAATATAATAAAATTGATATTATTTTGATGAAGCGTTGTGTTTTAAATATCCTAACAAGCCCAGAATCCCCCCGTAGAACTATAATAAGGTCTAATGAAGAGAGACAATCCCATCTGGTCTTTGTGTGACAATGCTACACATGCTAATAGTAGCGTCCTTTTGTTTTAAAATGAGTTAAAAAGGGAAGATATGGAAGGAAATGGTAGTAAAAAGTTTTTAAGTATTTTGAGTGGATGGGCAGCAATTAACTAATCCAACTAGGACCAGAAAATTTTGAACTTTTTCATTCTTAGATTTTATCATTAAAATTCCTTTTCTTCACTCAAATTTGTTTTTAATAAATATCAACATTTTGGTACGGTATGATTAATGGGAGCTTGTACTGTTCACGATGTGGCAACAGTTCTGACTTATTCTAATTATACAGTTAATTATAGTGAATACGCCCACAACATTTCTTGAACTTTATACCACTATTACATGGACACGGGCTATTTCTAGATATTTTTTTTAATGTTTTTGTTAATTTTTTTGATTTCATTTCCTGCTTGAAAATTTGCTCAAGTAGAGCATATAATTCAGGATGATTTTTAGCTAGTAACTTTGGTCGTTCAAAAAAATATTCACTCACAACAGAAAAGAACTCTGCCTTATTTGTGCCACCGTACGGATTAATATCTGATTTATTATCATAAATTTCGTCAATTTTTTTATTGATCAGATCTATCCACGGTATTGTATATTGTTTTTCTAATAATAATTCCGGAATACCGTCAATCGTCCCATCTGTTTTATCAATCAAGTGTACAAACTCATGAATTGCAGTGTTCTTCTTATCGGATTCATTTGCAAAACCAAGTTTTAATGCATGCTTAGAAAGAATCATCATACCTTCCATATAACCATTTCCTACCATTCCAGCAATTCGTCTGCCTGTACCTTCTGTTTCAAAGTCTTCATTGAACAGTGACGGATACAATAAAACCTCGTGTAGGTTTGTATATCTCCACTCAATAAATTTCAATATTGGAATTACAGCACTAGATGCTACTAGGAGTTTATCTGTTATATCAACTTGGGTTTTAATTCCGGTGATTCTACAATTTAAAAGAAATTCTTGAACTTTATATTCAAATAAACTTTTCTCATCATTGGATAAAGAATTATAGTAGGCTACGTTTTTAATTAGAATAGTTCTCCATTCAGTTGAAAATGGATCACTCGGTTCAATCCATCCAAATTTATTCTGAAAATATTTTCTGAATAAAAAGAATCCTACAATAGCTATTAAGAGTATGATGAATATGGGATCCATACGGATGGTCCTAAATTTTCACTTGTAATTCAAGTTTACGGTTTCGGATAACTGCAGTAAGGTACTTTGCGATAAACGCTTGATTTTTCTTTTCCATTTTCTATCCTTTCTTACATATGAATCTAACCTTCAAGCAGTCACAATCCCAAATACCTATTTGCGTATAACTCTTTTAGAAGATAAAGTAATGCTTTTTAACAATATATCCAAAAGTCTATTGTCTTTTTTCAAATTCAACAAATATTCTGTCTATGTTGCTATTAGTTCTTTATCCCAGTCATCATGCATGGTCTAAAACTAGCGTCTATCCTTTTATCAAAACCACATCTATTTTGAGGGTACTCATGTAACTTCAAATTTATGGTTGATTAGGATCTGATAAATAAGATAGAAGGTAAGGATAGAATAAGGTTTTGAACCTTATTAGCGGAAGGATAGCTCATGACTAACCATACTAAGCCTCAGAAAAGTCTTTAAAACTCGGATCAAGCTTTT
>CAYXXW010000076.1:0-10603 GCA_964469115.1 uncultured Melioribacteraceae bacterium | reverse complement strand
TTTCTCAATCCCCTAACATTGGGACAACTAAAATAGTTACATCCCCGTTAAAAACATATAAAATATTAAGATTTGAGGTTTTAATGAAGATATCCCGTTACTTTACCACTGCTGGTCAGGATCCGTATGCTGAAATAGAATTTGAAAAACGAGTTTCGGAAATAAGAAACCCAAACGGAACTGAAGTCTTTAAGATGGAAGACGTGAAGGTTCCAAAGTTTTGGTCGCAAGTTGCTACAGATGTAATTACTCAGAAGTATTTCCGAAAAGCCGGGGTTCCCAAGCTTCTTAAAAAATGCAAGGAAAAGAATTTGCCAAAATGGCTGCAGCCTTCTGTTGCCGATGATGAGTTGCTGAATGAATTACCTGAAAAAGATCGTTATGGCAGTGAGACTGATTCCAGACAAGTATTTAATAGATTAGTAGGTACATGGACATATTGGGGATGGAAAGCAAACTATTTTGATGAAGAAGAAGACGCATTAGCATTTTATGATGAACTTTGCTTTATGCTTGCTAATCAAATGGCAGCTCCTAACAGCCCTCAATGGTTTAATACAGGATTACATTGGGCTTATGGAATTAATGGTCCTTCGCAAGGTCATTATTATGTAGATTACAAGAACGGAGAGTTAACCAGAGCAGAAGATGCCTACACTCATCCGCAGCCTCATGCATGTTTTATTCAATCTGTAAAAGATGATTTAGTTAATGAAAATGGAATTATGGATTTATGGGTTACGGAAGCCAGACTATTTAAGTATGGTTCCGGAACCGGTTCAAATTTTTCTGCTTTGAGAGGTGCCGATGAACCATTAAGCGGAGGCGGTAAATCTTCCGGTTTAATGTCGTTCTTAAAAATAGGCGACCGTTCTGCAGGGGCAATTAAATCTGGCGGAACTACCAGAAGAGCTGCAAAAATGGTTACACTCGATATTGATCATCCTGATATTGAAGAATTTATTAATTGGAAAGTTGTTGAAGAACAGAAAGTTGCTGCTATTGTAACTGGCTCAAAAATGTGTAATCTTCATCTTAATAATATTATCAAAGCTTGTTACGCAGAACATCCTGAGAACGATAGATTCAACAAGAAGAAGAATAAAAAATTACATGCTGCTGTAATTAATGCGAGGAGAGCCCAAGTTCCAACAAATTATATTGAACGGGTAATTCACCTAGCAAAATTAGGCTTTACTTCAATTGAATTTCCGGAATATAATACAGACTGGAACTCAGAAGCTTACGCAACCGTTTCCGGTCAGAATTCCAATAATTCAATACGTGTGTCAAATGATTTTATGCAGGCTGTAATCGATGATTCTAATTGGAATTTATATTGGAGGACAGAATTAAAAAATGCAAAAAAAGCAGAAAGGAAACCAGTTGCTTGTAAAACTTTGAAAGCAAGAGATATTTGGGAACAGATTGGATTTGCTGCGTGGTCTTCTGCCGATCCTGGTTTGCAGTATGATACAACCATAAATGAATGGCACACTTGTATAAATGATGGAAAAATAAACGCATCAAATCCATGCAGTGAATATATGTTTCTTGATGACACAGCATGTAATCTTGCTTCAATGAATTTGGTTAAATTCTACAGTGATGAAAAACAGCAATTTAATATTAAAGCATTCCGTCATGCCACAAAACTATTGACAATTGTTCTGGAAATCAGCGTACTAATGGCACAATATCCAAGCAAATCTGTTGCTCAAAACAGTTTCGATTATAGAACACTTGGTCTAGGTTATGCAAATCTTGGCTCTCTTTTGATGAGACAAGGTATACCATATGATAGTAGAGAAGGTGAGGCAATCACAGGTGCAATAACTGCAATTATGCACATGAGAGCTTATGCTACAAGTGCAGAAATAGCAAAAGAGCTTGGTCCATTCTCAAGATATGAAGATAATAAAGAGAACATGCTTAAAGTTATAAGAAATCATAAGAGAGCAGCATTTAATGTCCCTCATGAAGAGTATGAAGAATTATCGATTTTTCCAAAAGGAATTAATCCAAAGTATTGTCCATCTGACTTGTTAAAAGCTGCCCAGCAAGATGCAAATAATGCTGTTGATCTCGGGAAAAAATATGGCTACCGAAATGCACAAGTAACAGTATTAGCCCCAACAGGAACAATCGGTTTAGTCATGGATTGTGATACTACGGGTATTGAGCCCGATTATGCTTTGGTCAAATTCAAGAAATTAGCTGGCGGAGGATACTTTAAAATTATTAATCAGTCTATACCTCCGGCATTATTGAGTTTAGGCTATAATCAAGAGCAGATTAATGAAATAGTAAAATACGCAAAAGGAACGGGAACACTAAGTGGTTGTCCCTATGTTAATAGTGAATCACTAAAATCAAAAGGCTTTACAGAAGAAATACTTCACAAGATTGAAGCTCAACTTCCATCAGTTTTTGATATCACATTTGCAATAAACCAGTATAATCTTGGTGATGAGTTCTGTAAAGGTGTACTTGGATTAACTGAAGAACAGCTCGATGATTATGATTTAAATATTTTAGAACAAATTGGCTTCACAAAGGAAGAAATATCATTAGCTAATGATTATGTATGTGGTACAATGACAACAGAAGGTTCCCCATTCTTAAAACATGAGCATTATCCTGTATTTGATACAGCCGGCAAATGTGGTAAAAAAGGGAAGAGATTTATTAAATCTGAGGGACATATAAATATAATGGCTTCCGCACAGCCATTTATTTCGGGTGCAATTTCAAAAACAATCAATCTGCCGAACGAAGCAAGTATCGAGGAAATTGAAAGTGCATATCTAAATTCATGGAAACTGGGTCTTAAAGCAAATGCACTTTATCGTGATGGATCAAAATTATCTCAGCCTTTAAATACAGTAACCGAAGATTTAGTTGAAGAATTAGATGAAGAACAAGATCAAAATAATGATATTATAAAAGTCGCTGAAAGAATTATTCACAGATATATTGCGAAAAGAAGAAGACTTCCTGATAGAAGAACCGGATATACTCAAAAGGCGAAAATTGGTGGGCAAACTGTATACATAAGAACAGGTGAATATGACAACGGTGAACTTGGCGAAATCTTTCTTGATATGCACAGAGAAGGTGCGGCAGTAAGAAGTTTACTTAACAACTTTGCAATTGCCATATCCTTGGGTTTACAGCATGGTGTGCCTTTAGAAGAGTTTGTTGACGCATTTGTCTTCACAAGATTTGAACCTAGCGGTATGGTTACTGGCAATAAACGTATTAAAATGACAACTTCAATAATTGATTATATTTTCAGAGAATTAGCCGTTTCATATCTTGACAGAAATGATCTATCTCATGTTGATGAAGATGAAATAAGCAATCCAAAAGCCGGTCATTCTTCAGTTGTAGAGCCTGAATATGTGAGTGAAGAAGTAATTAGTGAAAGAATGATTCATTTAGATAAAGATAATGTAAGAGTTTCAAAATCAAGTTCAAGTATTGGAAAGGGTAACGGTGTAAAGTCGCAAGTGATTAAAATGTCTAAAAAAATTAAACAAGCAAGAACATTAGGCTATACCGGGGATATTTGTCCCGATTGCCAAAGTCTTACCATGGTGCGAAATGGCACTTGCTTAAAATGTGAGACATGCGGTGCAACAACTGGCTGCAGCTAAACTTAAAATGTGATATTTAAAAAAAAGGGGCTTATGCTCCTTTTTTTATTTGATTTTATTTTGTTGATTAACATTAAAAGATTTCTAAATTTGTTTTTGAGATGATAGAAAAAAATATATTAGCAGTTAAGGAAAGAATTTCTAAGAGTTGTGAAGCTACTGGAAGAGGTTTAAGTGAAATTACTCTGGTTGCGATTTCTAAAAAAAATCCTATTAAAGTAATTATAGAAGCCGAAAAATATGGCTTAAAAGATTTTGGGGAAAATAAAGCTCAAGAATTAAAAGAAAAAGCAATTGAGCATAAAGCTGAAATTAATTGGCATTTTATTGGGCATCTACAGAGAAATAAAGTTAAAGATGTTATAAACTTTGCTGAAATAATTCACTCTGTTGATACGGTTAAATTAGCTGAAGAGATAAACAAAAAAGCAGCCAGTATTAATAAACAACAGCGAATTCTTCTGGAAGTAAATACCGGTGGTGAAGAATCTAAATTTGGGCTGAATACCTTTGAAGAAATTCTTGAACTTGCAGAATATTGCAAAGGGTTACCAAATGTAAAACTTGAAGGTTTGATGACAATGGCACCTTACACAGATAATAAAGAGATTATCAGAAATTGTTTTAAAATGTTAAAGCAAATCTTTGACAAGTTAAATCTCAAGGATTTTGAACTTACTGCGCTATCAATGGGAATGACCAATGATTACGAAATTGCTATTGAAGAGGGAGCGACAATTTTGAGAATTGGGACTGCAATTTTTGGAGAAAGAGCTTAAATAATTAATATGAATTTTGACTCAGCAAATATTGTCGAACAGAACTTCAGTGATGCTAAAAAAGGGTTCAACAAAGAAGAAGTTGAATTATTCCTTAGCAAATTAAAAAACGATTTCGAAGAATTTGAGGAAAAGATTTTTAATCTGGAAAATGAGATTAAGCTTTTAGCGGACAAGCTAGGAGAATATGAAAAAATTGAAACTGATCTTAGAGACACTCTAATTTCATTAAAACTATCAGACAGAGAGGTATTGAAGAAAGCAAAAGAAGAAGCTGATCAAATTACTAAAGAAGCCGAACAAAAAAGTAAAACAATGATAGAAAATTCTGAAGAAGAAGCTAAATCGACAAGAGACACATTGTTATTTTTGAAAGAACAGAGAGATATTTTACTAATAAGACTAAAGACAATTATTGATAACCAAGATGGAATGCTGGCAGATTTTATGAAAGATAATTTTTCGGAAGATCTTCAAAAATCAATTGCTGAAGCAGCAGCATTTAAATCTAAAGCGGAAATAAACATCGACTCGATTTTGGAGAAATTATTATGAGTGAACTAATTAATAAAATAAATGAATCTTTAGCAGTTATAAGAGAAAAAACAGATGCTGAATTTCCGGTAGGAATAATTTTAGGAACAGGCTTAGGTGGACTCGTTAGCGAGATTGAAATAGATCATGAAATTAATTATTCTGATATTCCTCATTTCCCTCTTTCGACAGTTGAATCACACAGTGGTAAACTTATTCTAGGTAAAATCAACGGTAAAAATGTTGTTGCAATGCAAGGCAGGTTTCATTTCTACGAGGGCTATTCAATGCAGCAAATCACTTATCCTGTTAGAGTTATGAAATTTTTAGGAGTTGAAACATTACTTGTTTCAAATGCTTGCGGGGGAATGAACCCAATTTACCAGAGAGGCGACATAATGATAATGAGTGATCATATCAATATGCTTGGGGATAATCCACTTATAGGTAAAAATGAAGATGAGCTTGGTCCTCGATTCCCTGATATGAGCGAACCCTACAATCACAAACTTATCAATTTAGCTGAAGAAATTGCACTTGAAAATTCAATAAAGGTACAGAAGGGAGTTTATGTTGCCGTTCCGGGTCCAAATTTAGAAACAAAAGCTGAATACAGATTTTTAAGAGCAATCGGAGCAGATGTTGTGGGAATGTCGACTGTACCGGAAAATATTGTTGCAAATCATATGGGAATGAAAGTGCTTGGCTTAAGTATTATTACCGATGAGTGTTTCCCAGATTCTTTAAAGGCGGTTAATATTCAAGAAATAATTGAGACGGCAAATATTGCTGAACCCAAAATGACAAAGATTATGAAAGAGGTAATCAATAAAATATGATCCCAAAACAGAAAAAATATTACTTGGCACCTTTGCTTTTAGCTGTATTAATTTTCATTTCAAATTTTCTAAATACTCAGCTTTTTGATGCAGAGATTGTTAACTTTGCTGTCTGGTTTATTTTATCTTTGTTCATTTTTGCAATTGGATGGATAACAAATAATACTTTAGGCTGGGATCACGGAGGTAAAGTAGTTTTCTCGGTAATAGTAGCAATGGCGGTAATAAGTGCATTGCTTGTTTCCTTTTTCAGTGATTATTTTTTAGCTGAAAATTTGTTGTTTGAAAATATTATTCTTTATACAGTTAGAAATATTTTTCTTGGTTCCATGGCTTTGTTCGGGATGTCTGTTGCTGAGCTTATAAATAGTCAAAGAGAGATAGAAAATTTTAAAAATCAAGATAGTGATAAACTGCTTGATGAAACTAAAAGAAAGTCTGAACTAATACTTAAAGAAGCCAAACTGGAAGCTGAGAAATTAATTTTTGAAGCTAACAAAAAAGCTTCCACTGTTTTAGAACAGAAAAATATTTTAGAAAGAAAATTAAAAGAATTTATTGAAGTAGAAAAAGAAGTTATTAAAAAATACGAATCTGATTAACATTAAAATCATTTTTACAAATTATGGCAAAGAAGTACAAACAATATTCTGATGGTTTAAATTATTCTAAAATTGAAGAGAAAATCTTAAAATTTTGGCAAGAGAATAGTGTATTCGATAAAAGTATTGAGCTTAGAGAAAACAGCAAACCATTTACTTTTTATGAAGGACCGCCTACTGCAAATGGTAAACCCGGTTTGCACCATGTAATGGCAAGAACTTTAAAAGATCTCGTTTGCAGATATAAAACCATGCAAGGTTACAAAGTTAATAGGAAAGCCGGCTGGGATACTCATGGTTTACCCGTTGAAATAGAAGTAGAAAAACAGCTTGGAATAATAAATAAAAGTGAAATTCCGGAATTTGGAATTGCTAAATATAATGCGGCTTGCAAAGAATCTGTATTTAAGTATAAAGATCTTTGGGAGCAAATGACTAATAGAATGGGTTATTGGCTTAATCTTGATGATGCCTATGTTACATGTACGAATGATTATATTGAATCAGTTTGGTGGGCTCTAAAAACTCTATTTGATAAAGGATTGATTTTTCAAGATTATAAAATAGTTCCTCAATGCCCAAGATCAGAAACAGTTTTATCATCACATGAACTTGCTTTGGGATATAAAGAAACTAAAGACCCTTCAGTTTATGTTCTCATGAAGTTGAAGGATTCAGAACTGACCAAAGCTGGTGATGCTTACTTTTTAGTTTGGACAACCACACCTTGGACTTTAATATCTAATGTAGCATTAGCTGTTGGACCGGAAATCAATTATGTGAAAATAAAAACAGAAGATACTTTTGTTATTCTAGCCAAGGAGCGTTTATCTGTTTTAAGGGAAGACTACGAAATTATAAGTGAACATAAAGGATCAGAATTAGTTGGTCAAAGTTATGAGCAGCTTTTTAATTATATGAAGGTTGATCAGAAAGCTTTTTATGTTGTTGATGCTAATTTTGTTAGTACAGAAGATGGTTCCGGTATTGTTCATATTGCACCTGCATTTGGCGCAGATGACTATGAGATTTCCAAAGTGAATAATCTTCCATTTCTGCAGCCGGTTACACGCGGTGGTTTATTTACCGAAGAGGTCACAGATTTTGCCGGTCAATTTGTAAAAGATGCCGATGCTGGTATAATTAAGAAACTTCGTGAATCTGGTCAACTTTATAAGAAAGAGACTATCACTCACTCATACCCATTCAGTTGGCGTTTTGATAATGTTCCGGTTATTTATTATGCACGGGAATCTTGGTTTATAAAAACTACATCAGTTTCTGAAAAAATGGTTGAACTTAATAAGCAAATAAATTGGTATCCTCCCGAAGTTGGTTCAGGCAGATTCGGTAATTGGCTCGAAGAGAATAAAGATTGGGCTCTCTCAAGAGATAGATTTTGGGCTACTCCTTTGCCAATCTGGACGACTGAAGATGGTGATTTGTTTGCAGTAGGAAGTATTGAAGAATTAAAGGGCGGATATGTTGAAAGAGACAGGCAGAAAATAAGTGTTGCTGATCTTGATGAAAGTGAAATTGATCTCCATAAACCATTTGTGGATGAAATTAAATTTGAGAAGAACGGGAAAGTATATACTAGAACTCCGGAGCTGATTGATGTTTGGTTTGATTCCGGGGCAATGCCGTTTGCTCAATTTCATTATCCCTTTGAGAATAAAGAATATTTTGAAAATAATTTCCCTGCTGATTTTATTTGCGAAGGTATTGATCAAACAAGAGGCTGGTTCTATACAATGCATGCCATTGCAACTATGCTCTTTGATAGTATTGCTTATAAAAACTTAATTGTTAATGAACTTATTCTTGATAAGAACGGCATGAAAATGTCCAAGTCAAAAGGAAATGCTGTTGATCCGTTTGAACTTTTTGATAAATACGGTGCTGATGCTACGAGATGGTATTTGGTAACAGGGAGTCCGCCTTGGCGTACAACTTTGTTTGATGAAGAAGGTATAAAGGAAGTACAGAGAAAATTCTTTGGAACTCTCATTAACACGTATTCATTCTTTGCACTTTATGCAAATATTGACGAGTTCGATTTTAATCAAGAAATAATACCTTATGAAAGACGTCCTGAAATTGATAGATGGATTATTGCAAAATTATCCTCAGTTGTTGATGAATACAAAAATTTAATGGATAATTATGATGTAACCAAAGCTGCAAGACTCGTATCTGAATATACAATTGATGAGCTTTCCAATTGGTATGTAAGAAGGAGCAGAAGACGATTTTGGAAATCTGAGATTAATGAATCAAAAATCTCTGCTTATCAAACACTTTATGAGTGCTTAAATACAATATGTAAACTTACTTCGCCTTTTGCACCATTTATTGCTGAGGAATTATTTCAAAACCTTAATATGGTTACCGGTAAAGAAGAAGCTATGTCTGTTCACTTAGTTGATTTTCCAACCCCGACTTACAGAGATGAAGAGTTGGAAGAAAAAATGGAAATAGCCCAAAAAGTAGTTTACTTAACCAGAGCTATCAGAGCAAAGTCTAATCTTAAAGTAAGGCAGCCATTACGAAAAATTATGGTTGCCGTTGAACCAGCTAAAAGAGAAGCTGTTAAGAAAATGACTGATGTAATTTTAGAAGAAGTGAATATAAAAGAATTAGAAGTACTTAAAGATGATTCTGGGATTGTGAATAAGTCAGCTAAGGCGAACTTTAAAACATTGGGGCCAAAATACGGCAAACTAATGAAGCAATTAGCAGCCCATATAAAAGATTTATCTAAAGATGATATAAAAAAACTTGAATCCGAAAACACTTTAGCTCTTGATATAGATGGAAATATTGTTAATTTAACAACTGAGGATGTAGAAATTGTAAGTACTGAAATCGAAGGTTGGGTTGTTGAATCGGAAGGAAGCGTAACCGTTGCAATTGATAGTGAATTGGATGAAGATTTAATTGCAGAAGGATTTGCTAGAGAGTTTGTAAACAGAGTCCAAAATATGAGAAAGAGTTCCGGATTAGATATAATTGATAGAATTAATGTTGGTTTTAAATCGGATCAAAAATTAGAAGAATATTTATTAAAATTTAAAGAATATATAAGTAATGAAATATTAGCCGATGCTTTTGATAATAATACTGTAGACGGGTATAAAGAAGAACTTAGTATTGGCGAATATAAATGTGAAATAACCATTAAAAAGGTTGTTTGATTTATTAGGAGGCACAAATGGCAAAGAGTACAACAAAAAATAAAACGGCAGCTAAAAAAACTGCTGCAAAAAAAACAACTGTAAAGAAAGCAGCTGCTAAAAAGTCAGTTGCTAAGTCAACAGTAAAAAAAACAGCGACTAAAAAGGCTGTAACTAAAAAAACAGCTGTTAAGTCTAAAAAAGCGTCTGTTCCAAAATCTACTTCTAAAACTAAAGCAAAAACTACGGCTAAAGCTACACCTAAAGCAAAGGCTACTACTAAAGTAAAAGCAACTGCTAAAGCAAAAGCAGCTACTAAAGCAAGAAAAACTACCACTAAATCTACTACTCGAACAAAGACTGGTAGAACTGTGGAAGTTATTTCTGCCGTTACTAAAACTCCAAAACAAATTAAAGGTTACTCAAAAAAAGATCTAGAACAGTTTAAAAAAGTGATTCTTGATAAGAGAACCGAAATTATTGAACAGCTTCAAAATTTAAAAGATCAGATGATGGATGCGACTACTGGACAGTATGTAAACGAAAATTCTCCTTATTCACTTCATATGGCTGAGCAGGGTACCGATGCACAAGAGAGAGAGAAACTTTATTTATGGGCACAAAGAGAGACTAAATTTTTAGGCTATCTTGAAGATGCATTACAGAGAATTGAAAACGGAACCTATGGTATTTGTATCGATAGTCTTGAACTGAGGGAAGGCCCTCACTTAATTCCTAAAGAAAGATTATTGGCCGTTCCACATACCTCTCACTGTGTTGAATGTAAAAATAAAGCTAGAAGATAGTATCATTTGAATCGATTGGAAAGATATTGAAAGTTTTAAACATTTCTCTTTTTATAGTAATAATTGACCAATTATCGAAACTGCTTGTAAAAGGTTTTAATATACCATCTCTTAATCTTTATTTTGAAGGAATGGATTATGGCCAAAGTATAAATATTATTGGATCAATATTTAAATTTACCTTTGTAGAAAACCCCGGTATGGCATT
>CAYXXW010000075.1:0-10755 GCA_964469115.1 uncultured Melioribacteraceae bacterium | reverse complement strand
TCAGCTGTTTTTAATTTTTCAGCAATCAATTGTCTGGGCAAATAAGTACCCATATTATCGTTAAAAACAATTGTGACTACAGATAAGCCAAATTTGGAGATTGACCGAATTTCTATTACACCTGGCAAGTTTGCCATTTCAAGTTCTACTGGATATGTTAAATATTTTTCAACATCCTCGGTAGATAGGTTTCTAGAAGTTGTTATAACCTGAACCTGGTTATTCGTTACATCGGGAACAGCTCCAATTGGTATTTGTGAGAGGGAGTATAAGCCAAAAAAGAGAATTGCTGTTGTGAACAGTAGAATTATTAACTTATGTGATATACTGTAACTAACAATTTTTTCAATCATTTTGAATATCCAAAATTAATTATATTAACAAAAATAGAATAAAGATTTAATATTAAGTATTATTTTTATTAAAAAATAAACATTATTAACTATTCGACAAAAACAACTTATCTGCTGAAAATTTTTCAAGTTAAGGATTAGATGCATTAAACCTTGATAAGATTTAAAATAATGGTTGGTTATAATTCTATGAAATGTAAAAGCTGATATTTAAGGTACTTAATGAGTTTCAAATGATCTTTTTTTTAATCGAAGTGAGTTAGATATTACAGAAACAGAACTTAATGACATTGCCAATGCTCCAATCATAGGATTAAGCATACCAAGTGCAGCTAGTGGAATTCCAATAATATTATATATAAATGCCCAGAATAAATTTTGTTTAATTGTCTTTATTGTTTGTTTTGATAACTTTATGGCCGAAACAACATTAAGTAAGTCTCCATTAATTAATGTAATATCAGAAGACTCAATTGCCACATCTGTTCCTGTTCCAATGGCAATTCCTAAATCTGCCGTAACTAAAGCTGGAGCATCATTAATGCCATCACCAACCATAGCAACTATTTTACCTTTATTTTGCAATTCTTTAATTTTTTCCGCTTTCTCATTTGGTAAAACTTCTGCAAAGTACTCTGTAACCCCAATTCTACTTGCAATCGCATTTGCTGTTCTTTCATTATCACCCGTAATCATAATTACTGTAATACCAAGGGCTTTTATTTTTTTTATAGCTTCTGGAGTTGTGTTTTTTATAGGGTCTTCAATAGCAAGCAAAGCCTTAAAATTGCCATCTATTGCTACAAATACTATTGATTTTCCCTCTTTTGTGAGCTGATCATATTTATTTATATACTTTTTGATGTCAACTGAATATTCTTCCATTAACTTTTTATTGCCAGCAATCAACATTTTGTCATTAACAATAGAAGAAAGTCCTAGACCATCAATATTATTAAATGATTCTATATCAAAAGTAACAATATTCCTATCCTTAGAATACTTAACAATTGCATCAGCAACAGGGTGTTGAGATCTTTTTTCAACCGAGCTTAAATACGACAATAATTCATTTTCCTCAATATTATTAAATATTATATCTGTTACAACTGGCTTGCCTTCTGTTATCGTTCCAGTCTTATCAAAAACCACAGTATTAATTTTTTGTGCAATTTCTAAACTTTCTCCATTTTTAATTAAAATTCCATGTCTTGCGCCTAACCCTGTTCCTACCATAATTGCAGTTGGGGTAGCCAACCCTAAAGCACAGGGACAGGCAATTATTAATACTGCAACAAAACTTATGAGCGCAACAACAAAAGAATGTTCACTTCCAAATATTATCCATCCTAAAAATGTTAAAAATGCAATTCCAATTACTGTTGGGACAAATACAGAAGCAATTTGATCAGCTAATTTTTGAATTGGAGCTTTCGACCCTTGCGCATCTTCCACCATTTTAATTATTTGTCCAAGTACCGAATTAGCCCCAAGAGTCTTTATTTCAAAAACGAAGGTTCCATTTTTATTTATTGTACCTCCAATTACATTTGAGCCGATCTTTTTCTCAATAGGAAGACTTTCACCTGTAACCATTGATTCATCAATAGAAGAAAACCCACTTATAATTATTCCATCAGCAGGAATTTTTTCACCTGGTTTTACAATAACGCTTTGTCCAATACTTAAATCATCAATAGGTATTCTGATTTCTTCATCATTCAAAATTATTGTAGCTTCTTTTGGTTTCAGCTCAATTAATTTTTGAATTGCAGTATTGGTTTTGCTTTTTGCTCGTGCCTCAAGCACTTTACCCATTAGAATAAGAGTTATTATTACAGCCGAGGTATCAAAATAAACATGAACTGAATCAATATTTGACAAAGAGATTAAATCTGGAAATAATGTTGCAACTGTGCTGTATGCATAAGCAGAACCTGTTCCAATAGCTACCAGCGAATTCATCTCAAACGAGAAGTGTTTTAGGTTGCTCCAAAAAACTTTAAAGAATCTTCTCCCTGGAATAAAGAGAATTGGTGTAGTAAGAATAAGTAATATCTTGTGAGTAAAGTCGGCACTAAAATACCAAGCAGGGTGCATAGTACTTAGCATACTAATTACAAAAACTGGAATTGTAAATAATAATGCCAATCTGAAATCATTTTTCAGTTTTTTGTATTCTTCTGATAAACTATCAGTATCAATAGCACTTCTGGGATTTTTTTCTTTAGATTCTTGATTAAGCTTTAATTTGTAACCATACTTTTCTAATTTATCTGCAGCTTCTTTTAAGTTGACAGATTTGTCCATTACATCAAATGAAACTTTTTCGGTAGCATAATTTACCTTAACATTTTCAAGTCCTTCAAATTTTCCTAGTACTTTTTCAACCCTTGCAACACAACTCGCACAGGTCATTCCAGCAACAGGCAAACTATATTTATTATTTTCTTTCATTTCCTTCAGCAAACTAAATTACTTTAAAACCAGCTTCAATAATTGAGTTAACTATTTCCTCTTCATTTACCTTTTTTTCATCATAATTAATATTTGCAGATCCAACCTCAACCTTGTATGATTCAAGATTTAACTCATCAAGTTCAATTTCAACGGCTTTTACACAATGTTGACAGCTCATTCCTTGTATAGCAAATGTTTTTACTAACATAACTTCTCCTTAGTTTATTCGAAAAATAATCAACGAAGAAATTTTTTCCGTTACACTCTAATTGAAAAATGTTATACAATTTTTGATAGCCTATTTGGATTAAATAGAGTCTATTGACCTGCGCTTGCTGGAGAGATTAGTTTTAAACTCACTTGCTGTTAAACCAGTATTTTTTTTGAATTGTCTTGATAAATGTTGTACCGAACTATAACCAAGTTTGTAAGAAATTTCACTCAGAGTTAGTTCATTATACTTTAAATACTCTTTTACTTTCTCAATTTTCTGAAGAATGATATAATGTTCAATTGTTATTCCTTCATTTTTTGAAAACAATGAACTCAAAGAGCTATAGTCTTTATTAATTTCAGATGAAATTAGCGAAGGAAAATTTATCTTTTCCAGATTTTCATTTTCATATTCTTGAATGACTGAAATAATTATTTTTTTTATTTTTTCAATAGTTCTTGAGATGCTGTCATCAATTAATTCAAACCCATTATCTTTGAGTACCTTAGTAATTTTTTCAATCGGCAGCTGCTCTTTTGGTAGTTCGGTTTCTACTTCACCCAATACAATTGAATTAATTATAACATCTAATTTTTCTAATTCCTCGCGTACAACCTTAACACAGCGTGGACAAACCATATTTTTTATGTACAGAATGTTTTCCTTTTTCATTTCCTATCAATTTAATTTAGTTATTTTAACAATATGCTTTAAAAGATACAAATAAAACATAAAATACTAGTTAGTAGAAGTATTTCCATTTATTAAAAGTAATGGTTTGGGGTATGTCTTAATAAATAGACTTGCATAGTTTCAACTTTTTTGATACAATAGAGTTTAAATTAGAATCAAATTTGAAAAGAGGTTTATAATGTTGATGGTAAAAGATGTGGATTTAACTCCTAATCCACAAGCGTTAAAGTTTATATTAAATGAAAAAATATTAAATAGAGAAACCAGAAGTTTTGCTAACAAAGCTGAAGCTGAAAATGATCCTTTGGCAAAAGGGATTTTTGAACTTGAAGGCGTTGTTTCAGTTTTTTATATGGATAGATTTATTACAATTGAAAAAGAACCCGACGTAAGCTGGGGTAAAATTCAGATGCCCTTTGTGAACTTTATTAAGGGTTTTGATAAAAATTTAATCCCTGTAGAAACCGAACAAACTGGTAATAGCGAAAACGATACTGAAACTCTGAAGACAATTAATGATATTTTGGACAAAAGAGTTAGACCAGCTCTTGCTGGTGATGGTGGAGGACTAGAAGTATTAAATCTTCACGATAAAACATTAACAATTCGTTATCAAGGCGCTTGCGGTAGCTGTCCAAGTGCAATACAAGGGACTTTAGTTGCTATTGAAAATTTATTAAAAAGAGAAATAGACCCTGCTCTTGAAGTAATTAGCGGATAATAATAAAATATTTTAGGAGATATAAACCCAACTAATTTTTAGTTGGGTTTATTATTTAAAAAATTATACTGCAACTTTATCAAACATTTCTTTCTTTAAATTCAGCATTTTTTCAAGTTCATCTTCAAAGAAAAATTTATCTTTTCCAAAAGCTGGTTTTAAATCATCAAACCAAGTTACGTTTTCATCATATTTTGCGAAAAACGGTTTTCTGACCCATTCGGGATTTCTTGCTTGAAGCATATTTAATACAAAAACCTTTTCGCCGCCAATCTCAGCAATTCCATCAATCATTATTTTGCCGGGTGTTGCAGACATTACCGGTCCTCTCGCTGTTCTATTTAAGCCTGAAACTTGTTTAAATGCTTCTTTATAAATTTCAAAAACTTTGTATAAAGGCGTTTCAAAATATTCTTTAGCTCCGGTATTTCTTTCAACAAACATGTAATATGGAATTAATCCCAACTGAACCTGCTTTTCCCACATATCACTCCAAACATCTGCATCATCATTAACATTTTTAATAACCGGTGATTGTGTTCTAATTTTAACACCAATTTTTCTTAATCTTCTAATAGCTTTTTTAACAATTTCAGTTTCCAGCTCAACACCATGACTAAAATGACCCATAATCGCTAAATGTTTGCCGGAAGACATTATTCTGTCAAACAGTTCGATAATTGCATTTGCATCTTTATCCGTTACAAATCGATAAGGCCAATATGATAATGATTTTGTGCCGATGCGAATATTTTTAATATGATCAAAATCCGGTTCTAATAGAGGTTCAAGATATGCTTTTAATTTTGAATAAGACATCACCATCGGATCACCTCCGGTAAATAAAACGTCCGTTACTTCTTTATGCTGTTTAATATATTCTTGAAATCTTTTTGATTCATCAGTAGCAAACTTTAGATCGTTATCTCCAATGAACTGCGCCCATCTAAAACAGAATGTGCAATAAGCGTGACAAGTTTGTCCGCCGGTTGGAAATACCAGAACGGTTTCTTTGTATTTGTGCTGAATACCTCTGACTGGGTCATCATCTAAGAAAGGTACATTTGCTGTCATTTGACCTGCTGGATGAGGATTTAGTTCTCCCCTAATTTCTTTAGCTATTTTTTTTATTTCATCTTTTGGGAGTTCTTTTTTAAGAGCATCGGCAACACTCTTAAACTTATCATCACTAAGCATTCCTTTTTGCATAAAAGTAAGCTGGTAAATTGGATCGTCCGGAACCTTACTCCAATCAATTAGTTCTTCAACAACGTAATTATTCGTTCTGAATGGAAATACTTTTGAAACTACTTTAATATTAAATTTTTCTTCTTCGGAAAGAGCATTTAATTGCTGAATTAAATCAATATCTTTGGCAGAGTATATTTTCAATCTTTTACTTTCCATAATAAACCTCCATCTAATCTCATCTTAAACAAAATTACAAAAAACAAATAATGGGTAACTATTTCTGTTACTATAAATAAGACTAAAATGTTTCAACTTTTAATAGGCGAGAAGCCTAAAAAAGATAGATATTTTCGATAAAAATGGGGAAAGCGGCAAACGCCGCTTTTATTTAATGGTTGTTACTTTGCTAACGTCGTCTAATTTTACAAAACTTTCTTGAAATTTGTAACTGCCCTTATCTGATTTTAAGGTTTTTACAACCTTAACACTTATCTCATTTTTAGCAGTTTTACCTTTTGCTTTATCAGCAAATGTTTGTTTTTTGGCCATAACTATCTCCTAATTTTAGTCCACAAATGTAGTAAAAAAATGCTTTAAATGAAATGATGAAAGATAAACAGCAAAGTCGTCAAGATGTAATTGAAATCTGCATCTTGGCGACTTCTTAAAAGATTTATTTTATTAAATAACTAACCTTGAGATAAAAGGAGTAAATCGGCTAAAATATGACCACTTTCTTCTAAAAACGGGTCTTCAATTTTCAAACTTTTCTTTGTTACTTCTTCTTTGTCAATTATTTCAATAGTTTCAAATTGTTTTCTAGCTTCTTCTCTTGCTTTTCGCTTTGCTTCTCTTTCATCCCGTTCTTTTCTTCTTACTTCTTCATTCAAAGAAAACTCAACTTTATTTTTATTTGCATTATACTCTTTAATATCTTCCTGCAAATAGTTAAACTCCGGTTCTTTTAGAATTCTTTCTTGATGCTTTTCTAAAAGTAATGGAATTGTATTTGTCAAATCACCATACTTTTTAAAATCACTAGTTTGAATTTGATCCCACTTTAAAGCACTTGGTCTTGAGCTTTCTCCATTCTCATCGGGATCAACAGCCGAAGGGAAAGGTATATCAGGTACAACCCCTAAATTTTGCGTGCTGCTGCCGTTAATTCTATAATACTTTGCAATTGTTAATTTTAGCTGTCCACTTTTATCCCCAGCAGAAGGAATAAACCGATCTAAACCAATTAAGTTTTGTACAGTTCCCTTTCCGTAAGTCTGCTCGCCTAAAACAAGACCTCTTCCATAATCTTGAATTGCACCTGAAAATATTTCGGAAGCTGACGCACTGTATCTGTTTACAATTACTCCAAGCGGACCTTCATAAGCAATTCCTGGATCGGGATCTTTCTCAACATCAATTTTACCTGATGATTGTCTTACTTGCACAACGGGTCCATCTTTAATAAATAAGCCTGTGAGTGCAACGGCTTCATCAAGTGCCCCACCACCATTGTTTCTTAAGTCAATTATTATTCCGTCTACTTTTTCTTCTTTCAGTTCATCAATAAGTTTTTTTACATCCCTTGTGGTACTTCTGTAATCTGATTCCCCTCTTCTCCTAGCTTCAAAATCAACATAGAAGCTTGGTATTTCAATCACACCAAGATTAAAATCAATATCATTTTCTCTAATTGTAATAATGTTTTTCTGAGCTGCTTGTTCCTCAAGTTTGACTTTATCTCTTACAATTGTAATAGTATCGGGTTTGGAATCAATTCCGTCTTTTGCTCTAATTATTGAAAGTCTAACTGTTGTACCTTTATCACCTCTAATTAATTGCACCACATCATCAATTCTCCAACCAATTACATCTACTAATTCTGCATCTTTACCTTGTCCAACTCCGGTAATTAAATCATCTGCGTGGATATTATCTGCTTTAAAAGCTGGCCCTCCGGGAACAATATTTACAACTTTTGTATACTCATTATCGTTTCTTAAAGTTGCGCCTATTCCTTCAAGCGAGAGCTTCATTCTGATATTAAAATTTTCAGAGGTTGTTGGTGCTAAATAATTTGAATGCGGATCAATTGCATCTGCAAAAGCATTTAGGTAAAGCTGGAACACTTCTTCTGATTTATATTGCAGAATAGCACGGTGATAGTTTTTATATCTATTAATAAGTGTTTCCTGGATTTTATCCCATTCTTTACTTGTCAGTTTTAAGTTTAAAGCTTCGTGTTTTAGTTTTTTCCGCCAAAGCTCATTAAGTTCTTCAGGTGTTCTAGACCAATCTTCATCCTCCCTATCAATTTTATACGTTCCATTTTGAGTGAAATCAAATTCGTCTTCGAGCCGTTTCAAAGTAAAATCAATACGTTCACCCATTCTTATTTTGAATGTATTGAAAATGTCATAAGCTGGATAGAGTTTTCCAAGATAAAGGTTTTCATCGAACTCTGTTCTGTATTGTTCAAAGTTATCTATGTCAGATTTAAGAAAATAACTTTTATTATAATCCAAAGATTTTACATAGTTATCGAATATTACAGAAGACAGGGAATCGTTCAAGTCAATTTTTTTATAATGGTAGCGGGATAAAATTCTTGTAACCATTTTATTGATTTCAGGATGATAATCTAATGGCTCAATAACTTTATTAGTATCCAAAATTTGGTTTTGTGCGTGTAACTCTTCAGTTTTTGATTGCTGGCAATTGCTAAATATTATTACAGCAATAAAAAGAATAAAAACATTTTTCATCAAAATACCCTATTATTGAAATTCTTATCTTATTACAATTTAAAACAATTAATGTTTCATACAAAAGTTTAGCAATATAAGAAATAAATTGTTACAAATAAAAGAGGAATAATTTTGGATATTGATATATTGAGAGATCATTGCTTGAACAAAGCGGGTGTCAGTGAAAGTTTTCCTTTTGATGACGAAACACTGGTTTTAAAAGTTGGAAGAAAAATTTTTTGTCTGGTTACTCTAAATCCGCCCCTGAGCATAAACCTGAAATGCGGACCGGAAAAGGCCATTGAGCTGCGGGAAGAATATGAAGAAATTAAACCTGGTTATCATATGAACAAAAAGCATTGGAATACAGTTGATCTTGAGGGAAGATTAGAAGATTCATTTATAAAAGATTTGATCGACAATTCTTACTTTTTGGCTTATCAAAATTTAACGAACAAAGAAAAGGAAAGAATAAAATTTGATAACTGACCGGAGTTGAACTCCGGTCATATTATCGTGCATTCATTAACTAATAAAATTATATCCCCAATTCAAGCTTAGTTCTAAGTCCTGCAACCAATTCATTGAGTGATACATCTTCAGAAGTTAATTTTTCAATATTATTAAAGGCGTGTATTACAGTTGAATGATCTCTTCCGCCAAAATGCAGACCTATGGTTTTAAGAGATGATTTTGTTAATTTTTTAGATAAATACATTGCAATTTGTCGTGCCAGCACAATTTCTTTTTTTCTATTTTTCTCTCTTACTTTATTTTCGTCGACTTTAAATTCCTCACAAACAATTTTTGTAATTCCATCAATAGAAATGTTTTGTTCACGTTTAGTAGAAATTTCTTTTACTGTTTTTCTGGTTAACTCAAAATCAATTTCTCGACCGCTAAATGATGCATTTGCAAGAAGTTTAAGCAGACAGCCTTCTAATTCTCTAATATTTGAAGTAATATTGTACGCAATGTAATCAAGAATTTCATTTGACAATGAGATTCCGAAATTATCACTCTTATTTTTAAGAATTGCTATTCTAGTTTCAAAATCTGGGGCTTGAATATCGGCGCTTAATCCCCATTGAAAACGAGAAATTAATCTATCGCTCATTCCCTTCAAATCTTTGGGCGGTCTATCACTTGAAAGAATAATCTGTTTTCTGCCTTGATGAAGATTATTGAAAATATGAAAAAATAGATCTTGGGTCTTTTCTCTTCCGGTTAAGAATTGAATATCGTCAATAATTAAAACATCTATATTATTATAGAAAGATGAGAAATCCCCAACTTTATTAGATTGAATTGCTTCTACAAATTGTGTGGTAAAAATATCTGCTGAAAGATATATTGCTTTTTTACTCGGAAACTTTTTAGAAATATTATTGCCGATAGCCTGAATTAAGTGAGTTTTGCCTAATCCGACTCCTCCATATATGAATAAAGGATTAAAAGAAGTCTCGCCCGGATTTTCTGAAATTGCAATTGCAGCTGCTCTGGCTAATTGGTTCGACTCACCTTTGATGTAATTATCAAATTGATAAATTGGTGAAAGGTTCGACTCAAAATTATTATTAACTACTGGTTCAGTTTCTTTTTTAGCTTCTATTTTAGGTGCATCAAATAATGTTGGATCATCATCTGAATCTTCGTTGACAATGTATACCAGCTGCCCACCGGGTCCTAAAACTTGACCAATTGTTTTATTAATAAGAGTATTATAATGCTCATCAATCCATTCAATAAAATATGTGTTTGGAACCTCTATTTTAAGCTTCTCGCCATTTAACTGGTATGGTTTTATGGGTAAAAACCAAGTATTATAGGTAATATTAGAAACATTCTGCTTAATTAATTTTAAGCATTCTTTCCAGGTCTGAGTAGAGTTACTATCAGATTTTTTTTGCCTATTTTTAAGTGTAATTTTTAAGTTATCCACAGTTTTCAGAAATTAAAAAGTTTGTTAAAAATGCAGTTCATGCAAAAACAAGAAATCGAAATAAAAAAATATCAACAAGTTATCAACATCAAGCCTCTAATTGTAAGGCCCTAAATAACAGCGGGTTGTGGGTCTTGGTTAAACTAAGTCAACAAATGCATGGTGATGTTGAATCAAAAATGGTTCGCTAAAATTATTCATGAAACGTTTCACAGTTTGAATTTATCAACAAGTTATCAACATAAGATTTTGATTGTTATCCTAAGGGAAAATAGCTCAAAAAAAGTAACTGTACAAATTAATTTTTAAACTATTTTCTAATTCATTTAGTTATAACAAAATAAAATTTTTACTTAATAGATAACATTCAATTTAGTAACTTTATTCTCACTAAATATTTAGAATTATTGGAGATCTTTTAATGAAAATTGTTGTTA
>CAYXXW010000074.1:2671-10758 GCA_964469115.1 uncultured Melioribacteraceae bacterium | reverse complement strand
GAAACATCTTATGATGATTTTGGAATTACATTAGAATACAAAACAACAAAACAAATTCATGAACAAATTTTAAGATTATTCAATGGCAAAAAGAAAATTGTTAATTGATGGCAATAACTTAAATCTTGAAAAGATTGAAGTTTTTATAGAATCTAACCAAAAAGTAGCTTTAACAAGGGATGCGAAAACAAAAATTGTAAAAGCAAGAAAACTTATTGAAGACTGGGTGAATAATGATAAAGTGATTTACGGAGTTACAACCGGATTTGGTGAATTTTCCAATGTTAAAATTTCTAAAAACAACATTGAAGAGCTCCAGCGAAATTTAATTGTAAGTCACTCAGCTGGAGTTGGGGAATTACTGCCACCATTTATTGTAAAGCTTATGATGCTTCTTAGAGTAAACGCTTTGGCTAAGGGCAATTCCGGTATTCGTTTAGAAACCCTTGAGCTTTTGGTTAACCTAATCAATAATAATATTATACCAGCAATCCCTTCTCAAGGCTCAGTTGGTTCTAGTGGAGATTTAGCGCCTCTTGCACATTTAGTTTTGGCTCTTCTCGGTAAAGGTAAAGTCCAAGTATTTAATGAGGTAAACAGCAAAACCGAAACCTTTCCGAAATTGATTTCAGCAAAATCTGCATTAAAGAAGTTTGGCTTGTCTCCTATTAGTCTTAAAGCAAAAGAAGGATTAGCTTTAATAAACGGAACACAAATGATGACTGCTTTTGCTTCTTTCATCTGCATTAAAGCAAAAGAACTTGCAAAACTTGCTGACATCAGCGGCGCGCTTTCTCATGAAGCTTTAAGGGGAACTGATAAAGCTTATGATTTGAGGCTACATAATTTGCGACCGTATGTTGGCCAGATTAAAACTGCAAAGAATATGTTGGCACTCATAAAAGATAGTGAAATTCGCAAATCTCATTTGGAGAACGATGAAAGGGTTCAAGACTCATATTCATTAAGATGTATTCCTCAAATCCATGGGGCTTCCAAAGATACAACAGATTATGTTTGTTCAATTGTAGAAATTGAGCTTAACTCGGTAACCGACAACCCTTTAATTTTCCCAAATGAGAAAGACTATATTGAAGGGGGCAACTTTCACGGGCAGCCAATTGCATTAGTAATGGATTATATGGGAATTGCATTATCGGAACTGGCGAATGTTAGTGAAAGAAGAATTGAAAGATTGGTTAACGGTCAGCTTAGTAACTTGCCAAGATTTTTAACCAAACAAGGTGGATTAAATTCAGGTTTAATGATTGCTCAATATACAGCCGCTTCTTTGGTTTCTGAAAATAAAACATTGGCTCATCCTGCAAGTGTCGATTCAATCCCAACATCTGCCAATCAAGAAGATCACAATTCAATGGGCTCAATTGCATCAAGGAAATGTCATCAAATTCTAAAAAATGTTCAAACCGTAATTTCAATTGAGCTAATGTGTGCTTCTCAAGGTGTTGAATTTTTAAAACCACTTAAATGTGGAATTGGAACAACCGCAGCATACAGTAAAATTAGAGAAGTAATAAAACCTTTAAACCATGATAGAGAGCTGCATTTAGATATACAGAAAGTTTTAACAATTGTTAAAAATAATAGTTTGTTAGACTATGTGGAGAAAAAAGTAACTTTAAAGTGATAACTTTATGTAGGTAATCCTTCTAATTGCATTATTTTAAGTGCATTGGTCGTTGGACAAGGACCCTCGCTTAACTTAAAATCGAAAGACATTTTATCATCTTGAATCATTTCTTTAAAATGGAAGTTTTTAACATTTTTGAGATCTTCTGCTATTTTTACTAATTCAAGATCATGGGTTGAAACTATATTATAAATCTTTTCATTTGAAAAATATTTTATTAGTGCCCTGCTTCCTATAATTCTTTCAACATTATTAGTTCCTTTATAAATTTCATCTATTAAAACAAGAGAATGACCTTCAATAGTTTTAATATCCTCTATAATTTTTCTTAACCTTTTTACTTCGGCATAAAAGTAAGAAATCCCATCAACAACAGAATCACTAACCTTAATACAGCTGAATAGGTTTATTCTAGAAACAACAAACTTCTCTGCGTCAACAACAGATCCTGCATAGGACAACAATATATTTATACCAACCGTCCTTAAAAATGTACTTTTACCCGACATATTAGAACCAGTTATAATATTTGTCACTGTCGATTCTTTAAGAAAAAAATCATTTTTTATACTTTGCTCCGATCTTATTAATGGATGCCCCAGATCTTTAGCCTCTAATAAACTGGAGTCTTCCTTAATTTCAGGAAATTTATAAATTGGATTAAGATATGCAAATTCAGCAAATGATGAATAGGCTTCCAAATTATACCAAGTATTCAGCCAAATTGGGAAGTCAGTTTTTATGGATTCCCTAAATTTCTCAACTCTAATAGAAAGCAAATAATCGAGTGGAACTATACAGGTTAAAATAAACCAAACAAACGGGTTCTTTCTTAACTTCAGTACTTCAATAGTAAAATTAATTTTGCTTAATGTTTTTGAAGGAGAAGATTCTTTTTTAAGAAATGGAGCTAAACTATTCTTTAATTCTTTATTTGGGCCATAATTGTATTTTTCAATAAAGCTAAAAATGGAAGAAAACTTGCGAACATCATCATATAAGAATTCTGAAACATCTTCTATATGCTTAATAATATTATAGCCAGCAAAATAGAAAAATACATAAAACATTAAAAATTGATAGTAGTAAGAATTTACAAATCCCAACAACCACGCCATTATCACAATAATATTTATTATTACTAGAATAACAAGAAATATTGTGTAAGGTTTTAATCCTTTCTTTCTTGAACTACTTTCTAACCACTCTGTGATTTTATTTTTAATTAAATTTTTATTTATTGATAATTTAGAAGTGAGCAAAAGTCTTGTTCTAAAATGTGTTAATTCTTTTAATTCAGCAATTATTTTTTGCCGATTAATAATTTTTGCTTTATCATTACTTTTACCACTCAGCCATTCCCTTAAAATATTTACACTTTCGCTAGAGACCCCTATGCTTATCAATTGGAGTAATCCATTTCGTTCTGTTATATTTAAATCTTGCTCAATATAGGTGGGATTATTAATAATACTATTATCCAGATTCGGTATGTTGTCCCAATCTAATTCAGATCTGGATAGCTGTTCTTTTTTTAATTGAAGGTAAACTTTAAATCTCTTAATCGACTGTTCTATCTTACTATGATTATGCATTAATACTAAAAAAACTATTCCTAATATTGAAGCAATAACAGTTGCAGTAGTTTTATAGTTAGATAGGTAAAAACCCAAAAAGAATAATACAGCTGAAATGAATACAAATAATCTAATTAGCGAATAGTTTCTACTTTTTTTTATTAATAACTCAAGCCTTTGGTCCAGCCTTAATATTTCTTTTTCAATGTTCTTATTTATTTCTTGTTTGGAATAGTTCATTTATATATCTAGAAATTGAATTATTTTATATGAAATCAATCTATACTGCATTGAGATTTAATTTTTGAGATTAAGGTTAAAAGAAATACTTCAAATAATCGGTCATAACTTCTTCAGCTCTTTTGGTAAGGTAAGTTTCAGCATTATTAATCGCGTCTTCTTTTAATATCCCATTATTCATAATTGATTTAATTATTCCTGGGGAAAAATTAACTAATTCAGCTTCACTCAATTTATTCTCACCACAGACAATTCCAAAAGAAGTTTTAAGTCTTCTACATCTTTGTATCACACCACTAACAACTTTTCCATCTAAGGTTTGGTTATCTAACTTTCCTTCACCTGTTATAACTAGCTCGCTCTGCTCAATATGTGCATTCATATTTAACAAATCCAAAATTGTCTCAATCCCACTATTTATTTTCGCATTGCTGAATGCCACTGCACCAGCAGAAATTCCGCCGGCTGCACCACCGCCAGTAATTTGGGAAATATCAATACCAAATTTAGAAGAAATAACTTTAGAAAAATTTATCAACCCTTTATCAAGTTCTATTATTTCTTCATTGTTTGCGCCTTTTTGTTTAGCAAAAACAAACGCTGCTCCATTTTTGCCAAATAAAGGATTTTTAACGTCGGTTAATACATTAAATTTAATTTGCTCAAATGAAATATCTGAAGAGTTATCAATTTTAATTACTTTATTAAGATTTGCTCCAATTGGCTCTAATAGATTATTGTTCTTATCTTTAAACTCATACCCAAAAGCTGAAGCCATCCCTATTCCTGCATCATTGGTACTGCTGCCCCCTACAAATAAATTAATTACTGATGCCCCTTTTTTAATTGCATCAATAATTAATTCTCCTGTTCCCAAACTTGATGCTTGCATTGGGTTTTGTTCTGATTTATTAAGTAGCTGTAAGCCTGAAGCTTTAGCCATTTCTATATAAGCAACACTACCATCTAATCCGTAATATGTTTTTATAGGTCTAAATAGTGGGTCATTTACTTCTAAATAAATTCTTTCAAAATTTAAAGTATTTTCTAATACAGATAAAGAACCTTCACCGCCATCGGCTAAAGGAATTTTGGTAATTAAAATAGAAGGGTCAACATTGTGAATTCCTTTTTCAATGGCATCACAGACATCATTTGCCGAAAGCGAACCTTTAAATTTATCCGGTACGATTAGGACTTTCATAATAATTAAGAATAATAATAAAAGATTTTTACTCGATTACTTTGTCAAATTAAATTCAACTGCTACAGACTTAAATTGATTTGAAAATTCATCTTTAACATTAAATACCAATGAGTATTTACCTTCAGAAAAATTGGAATCAATTTCAATTTGTGCTTCTAATGGAATATCAATTAATTCCTCATCGCTTATTTCTTCAATAATATCACTGTAAATTGAAGTTAGTGAATCTAATGCAGGTGTAACTAAATCGACAGAATAAGAAAGTTTTAAATGATAAGTATCTTCGACTTCTTTTTGCAAAAAACCTTTAGCATTAACAGTTGCGTTTACTTCCCAGCTATCCCCAATATCATAAGCAAAAGCTTCAGCATTAAACAGTTGCAAATTAGGTTCGGGCTTGCCGGAACAAGCCCAGATGATAATAAGTATTAAAAATGTGGTGAGATATTTTTTTGTTTTCATAATTGTAATAGTTTGAAATTTATTTTGTCATTCCCAAATATTTTAACATCTGTATATATTTAGATTCTAACGTCACATCAAAAAACGATGTTCCTCAGAATGACAGTCTTTAGTTAACAAAATGTTTTAATTATTTTTTTTGAAATCTTTCATAAACTCTACTAAATCTTCAACACCTTTTTTGGGGAAAGCATTATAAATTGACGCTCTTAAACCGCCAACTGATCTGTGACCTTTTAATCCAGAGAAGCCATTTTCACCTGTTTCTGCAATTAACTTTTTCTCTAAATCTTCATTTGGTAAACGGAATGTTACATTCATTAATGAGCGATCTTCTTTAGCCGCTGTTCCGGAATAATAACCGTCCGTTGAATCCATATATTTATAAAGGATGTCAGCTTTTTCAACATTTCTTCTATACATTTCATCCAATCCGCCCATATGTAGCAACCATTTATAAACCAATCCAACAATATAAACTGAAAACGAAGCTGGAGTATTATATAATGAAGCACTACCAGCATGAACTGAATAATTTAAATATGTATGCAAGTTATCAGAAGATCTTTCCAATAAATCTTTTTTAATAATTACAACTGTAACACCGGCAGGTCCCATATTTTTTTGTGAACCGGCATAGATTAGTCCATATTTATTTACATCAAAATATTTGTGCAACATATCAGAGGAAGTATCACAAACCAAAGGTACATTGCCAACTTCTGGTTCGGTTCTAAACTCGGTACCAAAGATTGTATTATTAGAAGTAAAGTGAACATAAGAGGCTCCTGGATCAAGATTCAGTTCACTTTGTTTGGGAATTCTATTAAAGTTAGTAGCTTCCGAAGAGCCCGCAATGTTCACAGCCCCAACTCTCTTCGCTTCTTTAATTGCTTTCTTTGACCAAGCACCAGTATTGATATAATCAGCTTTGTTATTAGGCGGCATAAGATTTAGCGCAACCATTGAGAATTGAAGAGTTGCCCCACCTTGCAAAAATAGAACTTCGTAGTTATCGCCAATGTTTAACAGTTTTCTTAAATCATTTTGTGCCCCAGTGAAAATACCGTCATATACTTTTGATCTATGACTCATTTCCATAACACTCATCCCAGAATCTTTATATGAAAATAATTCTTCTTGAGCTTCTAATAAGACTTCTTCCGGTAGGACTGCCGGACCAGCATTAAAGTTATAAATTCTTTTTTTCATTTTAGATTTTTCCTTGTGATATTCATTTTAAAAGATTTATCCACACTTCGTTAATTCGAAATGATAGAAGTAGGTTAAATTTACTTTTCTAAATCGTGTGTACTACCAATCCATCCCTCAACTTTGGTTCAAACCATGTTGATTTTGGTGGCATTGTTTCTCCTGCATCAGAAATATTAATTAAATCATCAACAGAGACCGGGTACATTGAAAATGCTACTTGAGCTTTTCCGCTATCAACCAATTTTTCTAATTCTTGAGTGCCTCTGATTCCACCAATAAAGTCAATATTGGTATCTGTTCTAATATCTACAACTCCTAAAAATGGCTGCAGTATGTAATTTTGAAGAATACTTACATCTAAATTTCCCCCAACATCATCAACTTTTTTTACATTTTCATTTGGTTTAAGCAAATGCCATTTCCCGCTAAAATACATGCAAATTTCTTTTTCTTTATTCGGGTATGGAGAATTGGCACTCTCAATTGTAAAATTTGTTTTTACTTTATTTATAAATTCTTCTTCACTCATTCTAAGATCTAACACTACCCTATTGTAAGGTAGAATTTTTAATTGTTCTGCCGGAAATAATACGGCTAGAAAATAATTATATTCTTCATCACCCTTATGATTGGAATTAGCATCCATTTTTACTTTTCTTGCCCTTGCAGCACTCGCAGCTCTGTGGTGACCATCAGCGATATATAAATAATCTGCTTTGCCAATCTGGGTTACAACATTACCCGCATATTCTTTAGGCATAACCCACATTTTATGAATTATTCCATCTTCAGTGGTAAAACTATAGATTGGTTCAGTTTCATTCATTGTTTTATCAACAATGTTATTAACTTCCTCAATCCCTTTGTAAGTTAAAAAAACTGCACCGGTCTGTGCTTCTGTCGTAACTATGTGATTTGTTCTATCATCCTCTTTAACTTTTCTTGTCTTTTCATGTTTTTTAATTATGTCATTATCGTAATCGTCAACTGAGAATGTTGCTGCAATACCAGCTTGTTTCTGCTCGCCCATAGTTAGGTGATATACATAAAGATTAGGTCCATCATCTTGCACCATTGGAGCTTCTTTGATAAGCTTATGAAAATTTTCTTTTGCTTTTTCATAAACAGATTTGTTGTAAGGGTCCGTCTCTTGTGGAAGTTCAATTTCCGATCTGGTAGTTCTTAGAAAATTAATAGGGTTTCCTTTAACAAGCGCAGCCGCTTCATCACGATTTACAACATCGTAAGGTACACTAGCTACTTTTTGCACAACTTCTTTACTTGGTCGGACTGCCTTAAAAGGTCTGATAACTGCCATTAAAATCTCCGTATTTCAAATAAAAAATTATTTTTCAGACAAATAAATCGGGTCATTGAGTTCTTATTGAATCATGGAAACCATTAATTGCAACTCTTCTACCAATTCATCTGGATTTCCGCTATATCCAACACTCTCAAATCTAATATTTTGATTTTTATCAATTATAAATTTTGTAGGAATGCCGCGAACATTAAATTTTGCAACAACTTCATTTTGGTCATCCATAAGAACATGAAATGGATAATTATTTTCCTTAATAAAGTTTTGCGCATTTTCTAATTTATTTTCAACACGTTCCCATGTGTTAGCGAAGAGAAACTTTACTTTTTTGTTATCTTCAAAACTTGCAATTGCTTTTTGCATTGCAGGAAATGATTGCAAACATGGTCCGCACCAAGTTGCCCAAAAATCAAG
>CAYXXW010000074.1:0-2571 GCA_964469115.1 uncultured Melioribacteraceae bacterium | reverse complement strand
GATAAACTTTTCTAAATTCGATTTAGCCTTTTCATAATTTTCATTTTCTATTAAAGTTTTAACATAATTATCATTCAGTTCACCAAATTCATTGTTCGTCAATTCAACAGCTTCTTCAAATGCGGGGAGTGCACTCTCTTTGTCACCTAATTCTTTTTCAATACTTCCGTAAGTATCTAAAATAAAACCAAGTAATTGTTTTTTAGAATCTTTCCATTTTTCCTCGGTTAAATCTTCGGGCTTTTCATTTTTAGGATTTTCCAGATCTTTTCTAGCAAGCTCTGCACCTTTTAGAGAAAGATCTTTAGCTAAATCTAAATTCTCTTTTGATTCCAATATGCGCCAAGCTATTGCATTAAATAGATTAGGAGAAGCAACAGCTTCATTTTCATTAAGATAATCAGCAGCTTCTTTATATTTATTTTCTTTAGAATAATCACCAATTATGCTCGAAAGAAATCTACCAAGAAGTTTATCATCAGGATTTGTCTTTTTAAACTCTTCAAATATCACTATTTTATTTTCAATAGTTTCTGCTTCTTGAAAATTATTAGAAACAGTTTCTGGGTCTTGAGGTTCTTTTTTTGCACAGGCTACCAATAGTATACTTGCCAATAAAAAAAAGACTATTTTAATTTTGTTCATTCTTTCCTCTTTTATTTAAATAAATTTTTCTAATTTTAAAATATAATGAGAACTAAAACCAACCTAAACAGGTATTTTCAATCGTTCATAAAGTAATTGCCTTGCTATATTAAGAGATTTATCATTATTATTACGAAACAAAAATTGATCTATTATGAATAGAAATGAAATAAAATACTTTACGCCTGAAGAAGCAAATAAAACATTGCCTCTAGTTAGAAAAATAGTAAAAGATATTCTGAACTACAGCTTTGAACTAAAAACTATCTCTGATTCAACAGGTGGCAATATTGAAGAAAATAGAGAAGCCCAACATCTAATTTCTGAAATTAGAGGCTTTATGAAAGAGTTAGAAGAAATTGGATGTTTTTATAAAGATTGGAATTTTTCGATTGGTCTAGTTGATTACCCTGCCATTATTGATGATGATGAAGTTTTCCTTTGCTGGAAAAGTGATGAGGAAAATATCATTTATTATCACGGAATGAATGAAGGTTTTAGAGGAAGAAAGTTAATTCCGGAATATTATTTTGATGTCGCTGAGATTTAATTTTCACTAATATTTATTTTTATCCCCCGTTTTCTCAATTCCTCAATAATAATTTTACCAGAAACAGCTTGACCAACAGAAACAGCACCTTTTTTAACTTTATTTTGCGCAGCTAAAATTGCCATTACCGAAGCATGCCAACCCGTTAATCGCTGCATTGCAGTAAAACCGGTCTCTTCATCAAAACAATCAATTAATTCAATTACCGTTTTTACTTCTTTCCCTTGTTTTTCTCCATCAGCAAAAATTTTAATTATTCCAAAATCTTTTATTTCATTAATTGTAATCTTAGGCTCAAGAAGAGTATGGAATAAATCTCGGGGAATAATTTCTTTTCCATTAACTATTATTGACTTCTCTTCGAACAGTCCAAGATCAGAATAACCTTTAAACCTTTCCCAGTGACCTAAATAACGGAGTGTTTTATTCTCTAAAGTCTTAACTTTCCCCTCAAGCTCAAGGGGCAATGTTGAGAGCCCGCCTGAAGTTACTGCTGCTTCTAATTTACCTAGCGGTTCAGGAAAGTTCAAAATTTCATACTCTGTTAAACAAGGAACTTCAATAACTTTTCCATCTCTTAAAAAGAGTGCATTCCCATAATACTCATTCGTCAATCCATTTATATGAAAAGTAAGTCCATAATTCCATGGCGGCTTTGGATTTTGAAGTAGCCCGGCCCCATAAGATGTTACATTGTTAAGTTTATCATACTCTTCAACCAAATGCTGAATGAACGAAATATTCATACCCGGATCCATTCCACAATCCGGAACAATTGATATATTTTGTTCTAATGTATTTTCATTTAATTCCAGCTGTGTTTTTACAACATCAGTATTTCCTCCGAAATCGCAAAAATTTGCTCCAACTTCAATTGCAATTTTTGTTAGCTGAAGGTTATAGTAGTATGGAACACCGCTAATAATTGAATTAACACCGGTTAACTTGTTCTTTAATTTTTCCGAATCTTTTACATCAGCTTGAATTGGAATACAAATATTTGTGTTCGTTAACTTGTTCATCAGCATAGCTGATTTTTCAGCAGTTTCTAAATTACTGTCAATCATTAAAACTTTATTCGCTTCACCAAATTTTATTAAGTCATAGGCTGATGCTGTCCCTTGTTTACCTGAACCAATTATTGCATAATTATACATGTAATTTCTCTCAAAATTTTTAATTTAATTATTCGTTAGTTCTAATTCTTCTAGAGCTGACTTTAATAATAACTTTACACTATACTCAGTTGGAAATGTAAAAATTGAAAATGCAAACATTGCAATTGCGGGTACAATGGCCGCAAAAATATGACTATTCGAATAGATCGCTCCATTTGTAATTCCTAAAACAATAATTACCAACCCAAATAATGCCGG
>CAYXXW010000073.1:9461-10778 GCA_964469115.1 uncultured Melioribacteraceae bacterium | reverse complement strand
ACCGCATCATAAAGAATTTGCTGATCTTCTAGGTATTGAGCTTAGTGAATTGAAAGTAAATTTACTAAGTTACGGCAGGAAATTTTCAAAAGAAACCGGCACTTACCTGGTTCTTAAAGGAGCCCCTTCAATTATTTTTAATCCTGAAGGAGAAGCATTTATAAATAGTGCCGGAAATGCAGGATTAGCAAAATTTGGAAGCGGGGATGTGCTGACCGGAATAATTGTATCTTTCGCCGCACAGCAGGAAGATATTGAAAAATCTGTTCTTTCAGCTGTATATATTCATAGTTTTACTGCAGATATTTTAATGAAAAAAGAATCTGAATTTGGGATTATCCCTCAAAAACTAATAGAAAATTTTGACAAGACAATTAAATTTATAAGGAAATCAATTGTTTAAGTATTTAAAGCAAAACAGAAATTGGGTATTATTATTCCCATTGATTTTATATTGGATAATTTTGTTTATTGGAACTACATTACCATCTGATCATTTTAGTAACATTATAGATATTGGAGATAAATTAAAACACTTTACTGCATATTCTATTTTGGCATTTTTGCTAAGTTTGAACTTTTTCTTTCAAGAAAAATGGAAATATGTTTATAAGAATTATTTGGCATATACTCTAATCATATGCATACTTTATGGTGCTTTCGATGAGATTCATCAATTGGTTGTACCAAATAGATCTGCAGAATTCTTAGACTGGTTAGCCGATATCGCAGGGAGTGTAACCGGAAGTTTTTTCGCTTATTTGTTTATTCGAAAAATTAAATCTTCTGTCAATTTAGAAACTTACTAAATTTTTTGCTGTATAAAGTAAAGATGGTGATTGACAATATTAAAATGATTTTATAAGTTACAATTAAATAATAGACATTCTTTTCTTATTATAGGAGGAAAGCAAGTGGCTTTACCAAAAAATCCTAAAGTTGATCTCAAATTAAAATATCGAAAAGTATTTGAATTAAGTATTATACTATCACTTTTACTTTTAATACTAGCATTCAAATATTTTCCAAGAGTGGAATCTGAAAAGTTGGCTGTTGAAGCAGCTCAAGAGCTTGTTGATGTTGAAGATGTAGAACTTACAAAGCAAGAAACTGCTCCGCCACCACCACCCAAACCTCCAATCCCAATTGAAGCTCCTTCTGATGATGAATTAGAGGATATTGAAATTGAAGATACTGAAATTGATCTTGAAGAAGTGATAGCCGCACCGCCGCCACCCGTTGAAGAAGAAGACGATGAAATACCTGTTGAATTCTTTGTCGCAGTAGAAGAAATGCCTGAACCAATTGGTGGAATTC